>JBBQMM010000431.1:0-4197 GCA_038328935.1 Burkholderiales bacterium | reverse complement strand
ATCCAGGCCAGGAAGATCTTCTGCGTCGCTGCTGTATCGATGGTTGCCGACACAGCCGGCCCGGTTGTGGCGGGCCGCAGGCTCAGTGGCGGTGCACCGGCCCGGGCCAGTTCGGCCACCACCCCGCTGTCCATCACGTCGCTGTCGCGTGAGCGGCCCAGGGCGGCAAACAGGGCGCGCGTGTCATCGACCAGGCCGGATGGCGGCTCGCCGACCCAGCCCTCGAAGCTGCGCAAGGCGCTGCGCAACCTGCGCATGCCGACCCGCAATTGATGCACATGCTCCACCCGACAGGCGGGGTCGCCTTCCGCCAGCCCCAGCGCGTTGCGCGTGCTCTGCGCCAGGCACTCATCCAGCACGGCGCCGAAGGCTTCGCCAGTTGTGGCGCCCTTTGAGTAGATCGGCACTGCAGCCTTGCGCACAGCGGGATGGGGTGAGCCGTCGGCCAAGCGGTCGCCGCGTTCTGACTTGCTTCGAGGGTCGTATACCAGGCCAAAGCGCTTGCGCCAGCGCTCAGCCAGCGCCAGCATGGCCGTGATCGAACCCGACTTGAGTTCGAATTCAATCTCGCAGATGCGCTGGCTGGTGCCGGCGGCCAGCAGGCGGCCTTCGTCATAAGACACTTCGACGACTGCGCCACGCAGGCGCAGGCGCCGCACGCTGCGCTTCACGTCGGTCTGCACGCGCACGATGAGTTCCACGCTGTCGGCCTGCGCGCGGCGCAACAAGGACCACAAGCGGTCACCGGCCGGTGTGCCCGCATGCGCTGCTGCGTCCGGGCTGCAATCTGGGCTGGAATCGGGCCTGATCACCTCGTGCTCGAAGCGTTCCAGCAGGTGTTTGCCGGCGGCTTTGAGGGTCTGAACCCAGCGACCGTCTTCGCGCCTCAGCCGCCATGCCAGGCCTTCGCGCGCCAGGCGCCGGTCTGGCGTGTCGAGGTACCGTGCCGCCAGCACTTTGCGCTGCAGCGCGGCAGCGCCGCTGGACATCTCCAGCATCAGGGCCGCGCGGGCTGCCCGCGGCACCAGAAACTTCAGTTCAATTTCGGTCTGGTGGTTCACAGCATGCGCCGGCCCGTGCCGGCGGTGGTCTGCTTGGAGGGGTCGCAAGATGCCGGTCAAGCCGCTTGTTCGATAGCGAAGCTACAGCCGCATCATGCCTCAGGACCTCGCCAGCGCGGGCCTCGGGCCTCTTCAACCCCTCTTGCTTCGGCGTGAAGCCACACCGGCTGCCGCCGCTGCCAATGCCACCAAGGCCAGCGAGCCCGGCTCTGGCACGCTGGCCAGGCGAAACACCGAGGTGGTGTTGCTCACCTCGTTTGAGAAGGCCATGTAGTAGGCGCCGTCCAGCACATAGCCTTTCAGACCTTCGGGCGAAACGTCGCCGTTGGAAACCAGCAGCCGCTCGAAGCGCACGTCCATCGGGTCGGTGATGTCGAACACCGCCAGCGAGGATTTCAGCGTGCGCTCAAGTCCCACGAAGGCGAAGGTGCGGTCGCCGATGGCCAGGAGTTCCACGCCTTCGGGCTCCACACCCTTGTCGCGGCTGCGGCCGTCGTCGTAGAGGCCGGCAGCGATGGCCTCGCGGTCGAGAATCTCGCCACTGTCATAGACCAGCACACCGTTTTCGTCACGGATCGAAAACGACCGCCCGCCGGCCGCGAACAGGTTGCCGGCTGAGGACTCTGTGTTGAGAACGCGCAGCGCATTCAGCGGCGCCACGGCGCCCAGGTTGTTGGCGGCCGAGCGGTCGGCGTCGTCTTCGCGGAAGTCGCCCTCGTTGGCCATCACCAGATAGGTCTTGCCAGCCACGCTGTAGGCAGCGATGCCGTCGGGCTGGTACAGGCCCTTCACGGGCACGTTCACCAAAGCGGGGCTGTTGTTGTTCAGCGGGTCGATGCGGTTGCCCGCGGTGTTGAAGTCCTTTGCGCCCAGGCCGATCAGGCTTTCAAAGAGGCCCGTCTGCAGGTTCAGAACGCCCATGCCGTTGGCCTCTTGCACCGAGACATAGGCCTTGGTGCCAGCAGCGTTGACGGCGATGTATTCGGGTTCGAAATCCATGCCGGTGCCGGTGCGCAGGAAGCTGCCGCTCTGCGCCACACCGGCAAAAGTGGCGGTGGCGCTGACCGTGCGGCTGGCCATGTCGATGATGCTGACGCTGCCCACCGGGTCGACTGCGGCGGGGCCGTACTGTCGCGGGAAGACGCCGGCTGCAGACGTCAGCGTGCCGTACACAAGGGGCGTGGCCTCATTGGCGACCAGCAACTTGGATCCGTCGGGCGTGAAGGTCACCATGTCGGGCAATGCACCCACGGTAATGGTGCTGATGCCGCCCAGCGGGCTGCGGGTGCTGGTATCGAACAGGGCCACCACGCCAGGAGCGGTGCGCACCGGCGCTTCAAAAGCCATCGCAGCCACGCCGCCGTGAATGGCCACGCTGTTGATGGAACCGAAGGCCCTGGTGTCGATGCGCTGCACCAGCGTGCCGGTGCGGGCATCGAGCACATCGACACCGGTCACTCCCGCCACCCACAAAGTGCCATGGCTGCTGTCGTAGGCCACGATCTCTGCCAGAAAGCTGCCCTGCGCTGCATGGGCGTAGGACCAACTGCGGGCCGCACCGTCAAAGGTGGCGGCAAGGGCGGGCCCGGACAGCAGACAACAAGCAGCGGCCCCGGCAAGCAAGCTGGCGACAGGATGAAGGCGCGTTTTCATGGTTTTTTCCCACCCGACGGGGTTGATGACGGATTTGTGAATGTTCCCGCGGGCGAGTGACGTTTTCGTGACATTGGCGTTGCCGTTACCGTTTCAGGCTCAGCCAAAGCACCTGGCCCCCGCAAGTGAGGGGTGTCAGAGACCTGCGCCAGATTCAGCATGTGAAGGCCACGGTCGAGGCCGTTTGGCCGGTCACCGGACTGGCTGATCTAACCGACGATGATGCCGGGCAGTGGATGCGGCCCCACCCGTATCAGGTTTGCGAAGGCAGCGGCTGCGCCGTTGTGGTTGCAGCTGTGGCGACCAGGCCGGCTGCGGTGTCGGTGGGTGCATGGGCAGCGGCATCAGCCACAGGCTCGGCCCCGGCCTGCGGCAACAGGGTGGTCTCAAATCGGGTCGGCAACGCCAGCGTCACCAACCAGCAGACTGTCAACATCGCTGCCGAGCCGGCCAGCGAGAACAGCAAGCCGCCCCACTGGTACAGCAGGCCCGACAGAAGGGTGCCGATGAAGCGCCCCAAGGCGTTGGCGGCGTAGTAAAAGCCCACGTCTTCGGCAGCCTTCTCGGAGCCCGCATACGCCAGGATCAGGTAGGAATGCACCGAAGAATTGACTGCGAAGGCAAAACCGAAGACGCCCAGGCCAGCCACCACCACCCACTCCAGGTGCGGCACCTTCAGCGCCACCACCACCGCCAGCACCATGGGCACAACAGCCAGCAGTGCCGACCACAGCCGCGCGGCGGGCACCTCGGTGCTCAAGCCGTCTTCACTGCGCCGCACCAGGGCTGGCGCGAAGGCCTGAACCGCACCGTAGCCGATGGTCCACAGCGCCAGGAAAGCGCCCACCATGGTGAAGTTCCAGCCCGAGGCATACAGGAACACCGGCACCCCGACAACGAACCACACATCACGTGCGCCGAACAGCGCCACCCGGGCGGCGGCCAGCAGGTTGATGCCCCGGTTCTTTGCAAACAGTTCCCTGGCTGAGTCGGAGGCCTTGCTCTTGCCCATCAGCGGCGGCACAAAGACGACGACGCCCACGAACACCAGTGCCAGCAGTCCCGCCATCGTCCACAGCGCCGCTTGAAAGCCCAGCGCTTGCAGCAGCAGTCCGCCCAGGAAGAAGCCGACGCCCTTCATCGCGTTTTTGCTGCCGGTGAAAAAGGCCACCCACTTGAAGAGTTGGCCCGAAGCCTGCCCCGCTGTCAGCTTGATGGCCGACTTGCTCGCTGTCTTGGTCAGGTCCTTGGCCACGCCGCAGATGCCTTGTGCACCCACCACCCAGGCCACTGACATCGCCACCGTCCACGCTGGCGACAAGGCCGACAGCAGCAAGAAGCCGATGATCTGCGTGGCCAGCCCCACCGCCAGCATGCGCGCGATGCCATAGCGTGTGGCGAGCCAGCCGCCGATCAGGTTGGCCAGCACGCCCATGGCCTCGTACAGCAGAAACAAGAAGGCCAGCGTGAAGGGCGAATAGCC
>JBBQMM010000430.1:0-4210 GCA_038328935.1 Burkholderiales bacterium | reverse complement strand
GGCCGCCAGCGCACGACCCGTGCCCCGGCCGACACCCCTGCCGCGCCGCGTGCTCGTCGTGGGTGCCGGCGGTGTGCTGGGCTCTGCAGTCATCGAGCAACTGCTGGGCTCGCACCGGTTTCAGCGCGTGGCGGCGCTGGTGGACCAGCCGGTGCAGGCAGCGGTAAAAGGGTTCGTTGCGGTGCACGACCACGACGCCGCGCTGCACGCTTTCGCGGCCGACACGGCGCTGGTGGTGTTCGACCGCGCACGCGAAGTGCACCGGCGCGAGGCGGCTTATGTGCGTGCGCAGCCTGAGGCATTGCCCCGGCTGGCTGCTCGGCTGCAGGCGTCGGGTGTACGCCGCTTGATCGTCGTCGTGCCACACCGCGCGTCGTTGTTGCCGATGGCCTTGCAGCTGGGCCTGGCCACGTTGGACGAAGCCGCGGTGGCCGGCCTGGGCTTCGAGCAACTGGTGTTCATGCGCATGGCGCAGGGCGCTCTTGCGGGCCGCGACGCACCGGCAGACCCGCCCAGCCTGCCGCAGCGGCTGGCAGGCTGGATGCTGTCGCAGCTGCACTGGATGGTGCCGCAGCGCGAGCAGCCCGTGCAGGCCTCCACGGTGGCCAAAGTGGCCGCTGCGCTGGCGCAGCAACTACCGGCTGCCGAGCCCGGCACGCGCGTGCTGCCTTCACAGCTGCTGTGGCGCGCGGCCCAGCAGCGCGACGTGCGCGACACCGTGCAGGCCTGGCTGGATGGGACGCCGCTGCCCGAGCTGGCGGCGCAGAAGCCTTTGCGGATGTAGCGGCTGCTGCTGTTGCCGCAGCCGCAGCCGCCACCGCAGCCACATCCTCAGCCGTCGCCGTCGCCG
Organism: Burkholderiales bacterium; assembly: GCA_038328935.1. Taxonomy (GTDB): domain Bacteria; phylum Pseudomonadota; class Gammaproteobacteria; order Burkholderiales; family Burkholderiaceae_C; genus Rubrivivax. The sequence goes on along the minus strand of JBBQMM010000430.1, from coordinate 3,360 downwards.
TCGCCGCTGCCGCCGCCGCCGACAGTCTGGCGCGGCGCCCGCAGCCCGTCACGCCGTCAGCGTTCCCGCCAGCCGGCAGGCTGCTTGCAATTCGGCCGGCAAGCGGCCCAGCGTCATCCATCTGTCCACGGCTGCCGCTTCGTCGTCACAGCCCAGCCCTTGCTGGTGGCGCCAGCCGCTGTCGAAGCAGGTGTGCTGATAGCGCTGCCCGTCGTCGCACAGGATGGTGGCCACCGAGCCCTGCAGCCCCTGGCGCTGCAGCTGGTCGGCGCACACCAGCGCGGCCACCAGGTTGGTGCCGGTGCTGGGGCCCACCGGGCGGCCCAGGCGCGTCGACAGCGCCAGCATCGCGCCCAGGCTCCAGCGGTCGGGCACCTTCACCATCGCATCCAGCACGCCCGGCACGAAAGAGGCCTCCACGCGCGGGCGGCCGATGCCTTCGATGCGAGAACCCTGCTGCATCGTGCGGCTGCGGTCGCCGTCGATGTAGGCATCGAAGAACACCGAGCGCTCGGGGTCGGCGCCGCAGACCTGCGTGCCGTGTCCGCTGTAACGCGCGAAGCGGCCGATGGTGGCGAGCGTGCCACCGGTGCCGGCGCCGGCCACGATCCACGCCGGGCAGGGGTGCGGTTCGCGCTGCATCTGGCTGTAGATGCTTTCGGCGATGTTGTTGTTGGCGCGCCAGTCGGTGGCGCGTTCGGCGTAGGTGAACTGGTCCATGTAGTGGCCACCGCGTTCACGCGCCAGTCGTTCGCTTTCGCTGTAGATGCTGCCGGCGTCCTGCACCAGGTGGCACTGGCCGCCGTGAAACTGGATGGCCGCGATCTTTTGCGGGCTGGTGCTGGCCGGCATCACGGCGATGAAGGGCAGGCCGAGCAGCCGCGCAAAGTAGGCTTCGCTGATGGCGGTGGAGCCGCTGGATGACTCCACCACGGTGCTGCCCTCATGCAGCCAGCCGTTGACCAGTGCGTGCAGGAACAAGCTGCGTGCCAGCCGGTGTTTGAGGCTGCCGGTGGGGTGGCTCGACTCGTCCTTCAGGTACAGGTCGATACCCGCGAAGCCGGGCAGCGGCAACGCAATCAGGTGCGTGTCGCTGCTGCGCTGGAAGTCGGCTTCGATGCGGCGCAGCGCTTCGCGCATCCAGGTGCGGTGGGCCAGCGAAGTCGTCGCGTCGGGTGCTTTCATGCTGGGCGGGCCTTCAAGGTGGTTTCGTTGTGCGTGCACCCGGGGCGCCGGGCGCGCGGGCCGGCAGTCACGTCTGCACCCGCTTCAGCGCCTGCCGAATGCGCTGCACGGTTTCCTCGACGGGGGCCCGTGTTGACACTTCCATGCCCAGGCTGCGCGCGATGGCATTCACGCGCGCCGGGTTCAGCGGCAGGCCACCGGCATCGATGGCGGCTATCAGGTCGAGAGCACGTTGATGGTCCGACACCGGCACGGTGCGGCGCCAGCGGCGCAGCCAAGCCTTGATCCACTTCATCCACCGAGTTTAGGGAGCTTTGCGAATACCGTGACGACCGATTGGCAGCTGCAGTGGCCTCTGATCAGCGAGTGGGCCGAAGCACGGGCACCTGGCGCGGTGCACAGCGCCGTACCCAGCGCGGCGGGCGGTGCGAATTCAGGCCACTTCGCGCCCAGCGCCCGCCTGCCAGATGCGGTACCACTGCTGCGTATCCATGCGCACCGCCAGCGCGGCCACCGCGTCGCGTGCCACGGCCACGCGGCGCGAGCCGGTAACGGGCCGCGGCCGGCTGGGGTGGCGCAGCACCCAGGCATAGGCCACCGTCAAGGCTGAAACGCCCAACTCATGCGCGACAAGTGCCAAAGCCGCGCGAACCCGCTGGGCCGCCTCATCCTGCCCTTGGAAGACGCGACCGCCCGCCAGCGGCGACCAGATCATGGGGCGCAAACCCAGCGCCTGGCACTGGTCCAGAGTGCCATCGTGCAGCGGCTCCAGATGCAGCGGCGAAAGCTCAATCTGATGGGTCACCAGCGCACAGTGCTGATGCAGCAGGCTGAATTGCGCCGCGCTGAAGTTGGAGACGCCGAAGTGCAGCACCTTGCCTGCCTGGCGCAGCGCTTCGAACGTGCGCGCCAGTTCGCCGGCATCGAGCAAGGCGTCAGGACGATGAATCAACAGCAGATCCAGATGGTCGGTGCGCAGCGCGTGCAGCGAGTTTTCCACCGATGCGCGCACATGCGCGGCCCCGGTGTCGTAGTGCTTGATCCGATGGCCGGGCCGTGCGTCCGAGACCAGCTTGATGCCGCACTTGCTGACCAGTTGCATGCGCTGGCGCAGTGCAGGCGCCAGCGCCATGGCTTCGCCAAACAAGTGCTCAACCTGGTAGCCCCCATAGATGTCGGCGTGGTCGAAAGAGCTGATGCCCAGCTCCAGGTTGGCTTCGATCCAGGCCAGCCGTTCCTGCGCTGAAAGCTGCCACTGCGCCAAGCGCCACGCGCCGGCAACGATGGCAGACAGCCCATCAGCGCCGGTGGTGCGGGCTGGTGTGGGTGCTGCGGCTGATGCGCCCGCTTCGACAGGTTCGGCATTCATGATCGTGGGGCCTGCCGGCGGCGGCATTGAGGTGATGTGCCGGCAGTGTAGGCATCTTCCTTGCGCAGTTTCTGGGCGCATCTGCTTGATGCATTCGCAGCGGCAGGCCTTGCATGATCCTTCCAAGAAGGTCTGGGAAGGGCTAAAAGGTGTGGGCCCGCTGGGCCCGCGGTGCCCGAGGCGGCGTGCAGCCTGTCGGCAAGCTGCAGTCGTTCGGGGAGCTGCAGTCGTTCGGCCACCTGCACCCGAAGTGCCTCCCGAGGCGCCGGCCGAGCCTGTATCGTCTGCGCACCGCACCACCCCTGCATGCCGACACCCGGCACGGTCACCCTGGAGTACACATCATGAAGATCGCTTTTCTCGGCACCGGCCTGATGGGCACCGGATTCGTTCGCCGCCTGCTCTCACAAGGGCACGAAGTGCAGGTCTGGAACCGCACCGCGGCCAAGGCGCAGGCGCTGCAGGCGCAGGGCGCGACAGCCTTTGCCGACGCTGCTGCGGCGGTGGCCGGCGTCGACCGAGTGCACCTGTCGCTGGCCGATGACGACTCGGTCGACGCGGTGCTGGAGCCGTTGGCCGGCGCCATCGCGGCCGGCACCTGGATCGTCGACCACACCACCACCGCCGCCACCGCTACCGCCGCGCGCGTGGCGCGCTGGGACGCGCGCGGCCGCACGCTGGTGCATGCGCCGGTGTTCATGGGCCCGGCCAATGCGGCCGAGGGCACCGGCATCATGCTGGTATCGGGTGCGCCAGCACGCTGCGAAACGCTGCTGCCGGTGCTGCAGGCGATGACCGGGCAGGTC
>JBBQMM010000429.1:0-4210 GCA_038328935.1 Burkholderiales bacterium | reverse complement strand
TCAGGTCAAAGAGCTTCACACGGGGTCTCCTGCGGGGCGATGGCGAGGTGCGATGATGGGGGTTGCAATCATCACACCAAAACAAGGATCGGAGAATTTCAACCATGCGAATGCGCTGCAGGTGTCTGGTCATCAACGCCCCCGACGACCTGCAGGTCGTCGAACAGGATGCCGGCGACCTGGGCCCCGGCCAGGTGCTGGTGCAGGTGGCCTACGGCGGCATCTGCGGGTCTGACCTGCACTACTTTCACCAGGGCGGCTTTGGCGCCGTGCGCATCAAGCGGCCGATGATCCTGGGCCACGAGGTGGCAGGCACGGTGGTGGCGGTGGGCCCTGGCGACCCGGCAGCCGAGAACAGCGCGGAACACCGCGTTGAAGACCGCGTGGAAAACCGCGTGCAGGTCGGCGACCGCGTGGCCGTCAACCCCAGCCGGCCGTGCAGCCGCTGCGTCTACTGCCTGGAAGGCTTGCCCAACCAGTGCCTGGACATGCGCTTTTACGGCAGCGCCATGCGCGACCCACACGTGGAGGGCGCTTTCCGCAACCTGCTGGTCTGTGACGCGGTGCAGTGCGAAAAGCTGGCGCCCGGCGTGCCGCTGCAGCTGGCGGCGCTGGCAGAACCGTTTTCGGTAGCTCTGCATGGCGTGCAGCGCGCCGGGCCGTTGCTGGGCAAGCGCGTGCTGGTGTCGGGCTGCGGCCCCATAGGCTGCCTGTCGATTGCGGCGGCCCGGGTGCACGGTGCGGCCGAGATCGTGGCCGTCGACGTCGCCGACGAAACTTTGGTGGTGGCGCGCGCGATGGGAGCGCAAACGACCTTGAACGTGGCTCGTGAACGCGACTGGGTGCAGCGTTACGGTGCCGACGGCAGCACGCGCAAAGGCACGTTCGACGTGATGCTGGAATGCTCGGGCAACGAACAGGCGCTGCGCGCCGGCCTGGAGGTGATGCGCCCGCGCGGCACGGTGGTGCAACTGGGGCTGGGCGGCGACGTCAGCATGCCGCAGAACGTGGTGGTGGCCAAGGAGCTGAGCATCTGCGGCTCGTTCCGGTTCCACGCCGAGTTTGCGCTCGCGGTGCGGCTGATCAATGAAGGCCGTGTCGATCTGGCACCGATGGTCACGCACACGTTTGCGCTGGAGCAGGCGCGCGAGGCCTTCGAACTGGCCAGCGACCGCAGCAAGGCCATGAAGGTGTTGCTGGACTTTGCAGAGGCCACCACGGTGGTCTGAGGGCATCCAAGGCCCCTGTCGGCGCCCGGCGTTCGCGGAAAAAAAGGGCGTCACTGCCAGGCCTTTGCTCCCTCTCCCTTCCAGGGAGAGGGTTGGGGTGAGGGTGCGATGCCGGCAAATCAACGACTTGGAAGTTTTGTTTCTCATGAGCGCCCGCAGGCGACGTTGCCGCCGGCCCCCGAGGGAAGATGAGCAAAGCAACCCCGTGACATCTACTCACCAGCATCGATCATGCCGCTGATCAGATTGCTGGCGTACAGCGCTGCCTCGTCAGGCTCACCATGGGCGCGCAAGGGGCCCAGTTGGCGCACCCAGTTGGCCAGTGCTTCCGCCAGCAGCACGCGCGCTGCCAGCGCCTGCTCGCGCGTGACGACGGCGAAGCGCAGCACGCTGCCGGGCCGCGCATGCGCCAGGCGTGGCAGGTCTGCGCTGATGACGGTGGCGATCTTGGCGTAGCCGCCGATGGTCTGGGCGTCCACACCCAGCACGATGGGCTGGCCGGCGCCGGGTACCTGCACCGCGCCCGGCGCCACCGCTTCTGACACGATGTCGGCGCCCATGCCGGCGACATGCCGCAGCGCGGCGCCTTGCAGCCGCAGGCCCATGCGGTCGGCATCAGGCGTGACGCTGTATTCGCTGCCCAGAAAAGAGCGCCAGGCTTCGGCATCGAAATGCTCTTCTTGCGGGCCCGGCAGCACGCGCAGCGGGCCGGTCGCGTGCGGGTGCTGCCAGGCTGTGGGCGACTGCAGCTCAGCACCCTGACCCGGCCCGCAGGCCAGCTGGTCGCCCACGCGCGGCGCGCGCCCATCGAGGCCACCCAGCGCCGCGCGGGCATAGGTGCTGCGGCTGCCCAGCACCAGCGGCACCGCGACACCGCCGGCCAGTGCCACATAGGCGATGCCGCTGCGGCAGGGGCCCACCGCCAGCTGGTCACCCGGCTGCAGGGTGACGCTGCGCCACGATGCCAATGGCACGGGCGCACCACCCTGCGGCGTGCGCACCGGCGCCAGGTCGCCCACCAGCGCCACGCGCACCGGCGCACCCACGGCAAGCAGGGTGGGGCCCAGCAGCGCCACTTCCAGCACCGCCCGTTCTGCGGGCTGTGCCAGCAAGGCGTTGGCGCAGGCCATCAGCAGCGGGTCGGCAGCGCCGGCCAGTGGCACGCCAATGGCGCGGTGGCCCACCCGGCCACGGTCCTGTATGGAAACTGCTGCACCAGGCTGCACGAATTCAACCGCGCCAGTAGCGGCGCGATTGCCGGCATCGCCGATCAGGGCTTGCTCTTTCGCTCCGCCGCTCACGGCGCACTCTCCGGCGGTGCCAGCCACTCGCTGCGCTCCATGCCGCTGGTGGCGGTGCGGCGTTCAAGCTCGTCGAAGCGCGCGCGGTGCACGGCAAACCAACGCACCTGGTCGCCGGCCTGCAGCCACGCGGGCGCCTGCACGTCCCGTGCGTCGAAGAAGTTCAGCGGCGTGCGGCCCACCAGGTGCCAGCCGCCCGGGCTGCGCCAGGGATAAACGGCACACATGCGGCCCGCAACCGCCACCGAACGCTCGGGCACCGCCGTGCGCGGTGTGCTGCGGCGTGGCATTTCCAGCGCCGCGGGCAGGCCGCCCATGTACGGAAAGCCGGGTTGAAAGCCCAGCATGTAGACGCGAAAGGGCGTCTCCGTCAGCAGCGCCACGGCGTCATCCAACGACAGGCCCCGCGCCAGCGCCAGCGCCTGCAGGTCAGGCGCGCAATCCGCATCAAAACACACCGGCAAGCGCCAGCAACGGCCGGGCTGCAGCAGCGGCGCTGAAGTGCGCGCCAGCGCCAACAGTGCTTCAGCGGCGTCTTGCGCCACATCGGCTGCTGCGGTGGTGTGAAAGTGCACCGTGAGCGTGGTGTAGGCGGGCACCCATTCCAGCACCTGCGGCCAGCCGCCCTGCACTCGCGCAGCTTCCAGGGCCTGCGCCAGCCCCATCACGCGGGCGTGGGTAGCCTCGTCGATGAGGTTGCCGAACTCGACGATCCATGCCGCGTCGCCGAGCGCATGCAGCCGTGGGTAAGGTGTGGGCGGAGAAGTCATGGGGCCTGGAACAACTCGATGCCAGGACAGTGTACGAGCGGCGTTTGCCGCGCCGGTGCAGGCGGCGCCGCGACCCTGCGCGCAGGCTGGGCCAGATGCGCGAGAAAAGCCTCTTTGCAGGCGCAGCCTGCGCGCTGAAGGTGACGAAAGTGCCCGCGCATCAAGGGCAGCAAAAGCCCAGCGCCAAATTCAACCGCGCCGCAAGCCCAGCCACATCACGGTGGCCACCACCACCAGCCCGCCCGCCACCTGCATTGCCGCGATGGTCTGCCCCAGCACCGCCCAGGCCAGCACCAGCGCGAAGATGGGTTCGATGTTCATGATGGCCGAGTTGCCCACCACGCCCAGGCGCGGCAGCACCGTGAACATGATGGTGAAGGCGGTGCCGTACAGGAAGGTCAGCGCCGCCAGCGCGCCCCAGCCGATAGCCCCCTGTGGCCAGTGGAAACCGCCCTGCGCCGTGGCGCCGAGGCCCGCCAGCACACCCACCAGCGCCATCGTGCTGAAGGTGCGCAGGCGGCCGTCCAGGTCGCCGGCTTCGTGCTGCGTCAGCACCAGCGCCAGACCGAAGGTGGCGGCAGCGGCGATCGCAAAAGCCACACCCGCGCCGATGCGTCCCCACTGCCCGGCAGCGCCCAGGCCCGAAGCCGCACCCAGCACGTCCAGCGCCAGCGCCAGGCCGGCCAGCATCACCGGCATCGCCATCAGCACACGCCGCTGCGGCGGTTGACGGTAGATGAGCGCCGACCACCCGGCGGCAAACAGCGGATAGGTGTTGAAGGCCAGCAGCGCCAGCGCCACCGGCAGCCGCGCCACCGACGAATACAGGCACAGGCTCTGCACCGCTACCAGCACCCCGATGGCCGGCAACGCCTTGCGGTGCCTGGGCTGCAGCGTCAGCGGCACCTTG
>JBBQMM010000428.1:0-4214 GCA_038328935.1 Burkholderiales bacterium | reverse complement strand
TCCTGCAGAAGGGAGGCCACATTCATCGGCGCCGCCACGGTCACTTTGTTGTCCATATGCGGCGGCACCATCGCTGCCCGCGCGCACGCATGCGTCGGTCAGTGCGCCCGAAAAGCACCAGGAGCGCACGCGGAACGCCTCCATCGCCGCCTTGAATGGACGGTCTGTTCGACCTCGACCGACTGTGCAGCGGTGTCCCAAGTCAGCTCAACGTCCCAAAGGCCGCGCGGGTAGCTGGGCGGCGAAAAAGTTCTTCACCGAACTCCGAGGAGAGCCGCAGGCAAAGCGCACGCCGATCGATGCAGCTCAACCTCATCCTTCTCCCACCGCCCCCAGTTTGCTGAGGTGAGTGCGATCCGCGCGGGCCAGAGCCGATTGGTACAACTCAGAATAGGCCGTCGCTGCATAGCGGTGGGGAAGCATGAATTGGTCGGCCAGTTCGAACACGCCCCGGGCCGGCCACTCGCCTTCGGCCACAGCATCGACGATGCGGCGTCGCAAGGCCTGCTGGAAGGGGCTATGACCGCCGCCGAGCCAACGCAGTGCGTCGGCCACCGGCTGCCAGGTAGATAGGGCCCATGGCGGCTGTAGCCCGGTGTCGGCGTCTTGTGCGTGGTCTGACGGCGCCGCCAAGCGCAGTAGGTCCCGACAACCCTGGGCCTGCTCCGCAGGATGCTGCCACCATGTCCACGCGCTGCCGCCCAGCCGCCATTGGCCGATGCCCACCGCCAGCTCAGGCGCGAGCCCCGCCTCGGCGCCGAGCTGCCGCCACAGGTCCCAGGTGGCGGCCAGCAGCGGCGGGGTCTTGATCGCCAGTGCGAGTGCCGGTGTGGAAACGATCGGCTCGACTCGAACGCCCGCGATATGCGGCACGCCGTCGTCCAGCGCGGTTCTGATGTATGCCCAGTTGGGATCTCCGTAGCACTGGTAGGCCGCCCAGGTGATGCTGTCGGGATACGAGGCCCACGTTGCCTGCCGCGCCTGCGCCACGGCATCAATGAAGGGGCGTCCGGCGAGCAGCGCGTCGTAGAACGTGAGCGCGAAGTCACGCGCAGGCAAGTCATCGACCGCCCAGCCCGCTGCCACTACGCAGCGCACGCCGATCCGCATCAGCTGTTCGGCCACGCTCGCGGCGAACGCGACGCGCCGGCCCTTCAGCGGGTCGCGTTTGCCGCCGTCGATGCGGCTTAGGTGGCAGCAGTTGATGAATACAAGCTCGGGCACGGTGCGCATGGACGCAATCTCGTGCAGGTTCAGCACCATGCCGTCAGACAGCACCACGCCTGGGCCGTGAGTATGTTCAATGCCGTGGCCGGCAATGTGCATCAGGCGGTGGCGGGCGCCGAACAGCGCGTTGATGATCTCCAGCGCCGGTGAGCCCAGCAGCGCCGGCACGCCAAGGAGCCGCGCCACCGCCAGCGCCTCGGCACGGGCAGCGGGAAGCGGCGTAAGGCCGCCATCCACCGCCGGGTCACCGATCACCAGCAGCCCGCCGTCGCGGCCTGCGACCTCCGGGTGTCCACGGAAGCTGTCGAGGCGCAGTTTGCGTAGCAGGCGGGTGCGCACGCACCACGGCGAAGCGCCTCGTGACTCGCCAGGTTCGAGCATTTCCCAGGGGATGGCCGCGGTGCCGGCGTCCAGCTCCAGCACCAGTGCATCGCTGCCGGTAAGAAAAGGCTCCAGCTCAGCCGGCACCAGCAGCTCGAACAGCACACGGCCCAGCTCCGGCCCCGGCTGGCGCAGGTCGGAGGTGGCGGCCAGCAACTCCTTCAGCAGCGCCATCTGCGTAGCCTGGCCGCGCACCTCGGTGCGCGCGCGGCGGGTGTCCAGGATGTAGCAGATGGTGCCGGGCGTCTCGGGCAGCGACACCACGCTCACCACGTCCGGGACATCCGGAAGCGCCGGAGAGGCTTGGTTGTCCCGCCCTAACCATTGTTCCAAGAGCACGAAGTCGGGCAAGTGCCGGCGCCAGACCTCCGGCACCCCTTTCAGGCAGTCCAGCACCGCCGCACGGTCGTGCGGCTGGTCCGCCCATATGGCGTAGGCCGAAAGCAGCGCGAGCATCGGTGAGGCAGAAGCCTCCCACGGCGCCGGCGGCAGGCAGCGGCGCCCCACCTCTAGCCGCGCGCGCGCGATTTCGGTGGCCCGGCCCAGCGGCTCATCGAGCAAAGCGGGCTGGCCCACCGGCCGCACCTGGATGGTGGCCTTGGCCAAGTCCAGCACACGGGGAGCGTGCCCTTCGTCGCCGTCGGCCATTTCGGCGTCGCGACAGTCCAGATAGAGCTCCGTGCGCCACCCTGGCACGATGGGCACAGGTAGGCCATATTCCACACCGTCAGAGTTGTCCGGGGCCAGCAGCAGTGCATAGCTGCCTGCCGGCAACGCCACCTTCACCGTGGCACAGCCGGCGTCCTCGCTAAAGTTCAGATGCTGGTCCAAGGAGAGCGCCAGCGCCTGGTCCAGCGCGCTCAGGTGCAGGCCGCGCCAGGGTAAGGGGCCGGGCTGCGGCTGCCCCAATTGATGCTGGCCGTCACGGGCGAAGACGAACAGCTCTCCGTCGACACGGTTGCCCAACTGCACGCTCGGCGCCTTCAGGGCCGCGTCTTTGGCGGGGTAGAAGTGGTATTCGTGGGTGTCGCGCGTGTCGACGATTGGCGCAGCGGATGGAAAGCGCAGAAGCGGCAGGGCAAGCTCCAACGCTTCGGCCTGCACGGTGAACAAGGTGTCCTCTGACGCACCCGGAAGTTTGGCCTGGGCCTTGTACAGGCCCGGTGGCAGTGTCAACTTCAGGGCGCCGATGCCCGCCCCCAACTTGTTGAACTGGGCGTCGAAGACCACCACGTCGGCCCCAGGATCGGCAGCGATCAAGTGCACTGACACCTGCTGAACGTCCGCAGCTGGCGCGCTTGGGGTCATAGGAGCCACTCGACGCCCCTCGGGGCGCTCCTGCGCCTTGCCGGGCGTGGCGGTTATCTCGAAGGCCCAGTCAGCATCGTCGTCGCCGTGCTTCAGTGCGTAGAGGCCCGGGGGCAGGCGCAAGTCTGGCACTGGACGCGGCAACCCCGGGCCCTTTATGACCACCGGGGCGCGCAGGAATTCGCTGCTGTCGAGGGCCGGGGGGAGGATTAGTGGCGGCGTAATGCGCCCGCCCGACGCGAAACCGCCACCGCCAGGGTGCACCAGTTCAACTTTGCCGCTCTGGCCCAGCCCGCGGAGCAGCCAATCCACGTCCACCCCGATGTCGGCGGGAGCTGCAGCGGCCGCAAACTCCGCGGGGTCGGACTTCGGCGGTGCGTCGGCCGCCGGCGCTGGTGCCCATGCCACCGCAGGTGGCCGTCGGAACAGCCGGATGTCCTCACCGTCGGGCAGGCGCACCGGCGGTTCATAGCCAGTTTCGCCTTTGAAGCGCTTCGCCCAGATCTGCAGCACTTGGTTCTTCACCGCCTGGCCTGTCACCCAGCCTTCGGAATCGGACAGCGCCGTCCGCAAGGCCTCAGTCCACACGCTGGAGAACAGGCCGCGCGCAGGGCCACCGGGCTGCAGCGGGCGCTCGAAGGCCTTGCGACCGCGGGGCGCCCCATAGGCCTGAATCAGCTTGACATTGGCGGCTTGATTGCGATCCGGCGGGCTCCAGGTGGGCTCCAGCACCTGGCTGGCTTTCAGAACGTCTTGGCAACAGTCCATCACCAGCACGATCTCATCGAAGAAGCCAGCGTTGGCGATCTTGGCCGCATAGCGGTAGCCGGCGATGTGGGCAGTGTCACCGTTCTGCGCCACTGCCGAGAACAGCGCCGGGTCGCTGATAGAACTGCCGGCGGTGAAGCCGTGGCCAGCGAAGTAGAGGTACAGCCGCTCGCCAACCCTGTCGTGCCAGCCTCCGGGTATGCGCATCCAGGCGTCCAGCAGGCGCACCAGGTGGCGCTCGGTGGGGTTGGCGTCGTATGGGTCATTCATCAAGCCGAAGTCGCTGGAGCGCACGTGCTTGACGTTCTCCGCCATCAAGTCGCCGCCCGCCAGGTCCAGCAGCCAGGCCTTAAAGGCGTCGCCGTCATTCTCGGGACCGTGCAGGTCCTGCAGCCCCGGATAGCGGTTGATGGTGAGCAGCACCGCATAGTGGTCGGCGCGCGGCATTACCAGCCCTTCAGCAACGTGCCCAAGCTTTCCAGCGTGGTGGGGTCGTCGTCGAAGCCGCCATGGTCGAAGCTGCCGCAGTT
>JBBQMM010000427.1:0-4218 GCA_038328935.1 Burkholderiales bacterium | reverse complement strand
CAGGCGCCGCGGGCAGCCAGCGGTGGGGCAGCCGGCTGCCGGCACTGCGCTCGGGGTAGGGGCCGAATGCGGGCCCCGGCATGGGCAGACGGAGGCTGGTTGCGTTCATGGTGGGTCAGGCTCCCGTGGCGGTGGCCATGCGGCCGATGAACAGCTGCTGCAAGCGGCGCAGCCATTGCCAGGCCAGCGGCTGGGCACCGTGGTCGAAGCGCACCCAGGCACGCAGGCCGGGTTGCTGGCCGGGTTGCTGGCCAGCATGCGGGCCGGGCAGTTGGCCGGGCAGTTGTCCGGTTATTTGGGCAAGTTCCTGGGCAGGTTCCTGGGCAAGTTGTGGCGCTGCAGCGGCCCGTGCCAGGTCGGGCAGCAGCAGGTCGAGCGTGAACACAGGCTCCAGCGTGCGCAGGGCCTTGGGGTCGGCAGGGTCGGTGGCAAACGGCCCCTGGCCGCGGTCACCGAGCAAGGCGCTGGGCAGTTCGCGCGTGGCCGCGGGTGTCTGGGCCAGCAACTGTGCGCGGTGCACCTCGCCGAGGTTGCTGGCCAGCCGCACCTGGGCTTGCAGACGCGGGGTCAACGCGGGCTGCAGCTCACCGGGTGAAGCCGACGGGTTGCCGGCCAGCGCCGCGGCACCCGCCATGCCCGCCCCGTCTTGCAGCCGCGCCACATCGTCCTGGGCCACCACCACGCGCACCATGCCACCACCGGGCGGCAGCACATGCGCCACGGTGGCACCCCGGGCCACCCAGGTGCCGGGCAGGTCGGCCGCGCGCGGCAGCACCAGGCGCCCGGCGGTGCCGGCACGCACGGTGAGCTGGGCGCGGCGCTGCGCCAGCCGGTTCTCCTCGGCCTGCAACTGCAGCAGCTGCTCGGTCAAGGCCATCGCCTGCGGCGACTGGTTGAACACCGCCTGATGCTGAAGCGCCTGCACACCGCGCCAACGCGCCTGCAGCGCCCGTTCTTCGGCGTCGAGTGCAGGGTCGGACAGCAGCAGCAGCGGCGCACCGGGCTGCACCTGGGCGCCGTCGGTGGCGAGCACCTGCTGCACGAAGCCATCGGCCTGCGCGCGGGCCACGGCGTTGTCGGGCAGCCACACCACGCCCTGGGCGCGCGTGTAGGCCGGCAACGGCAGCGCCAGCAACAGCAGCAGCGGCAGCGCGGCCAACAAGCCACCGGCAGCCAGCGCGCGACCGCGCTGCGGCGCCAGCTCGGCCGCCGTGCGGGCCCAGCGCCACAGCCGGCGCGCCGGCAGCACCAGCATATTTACCGCGAACCAGGCCAGCGCCAGCACGCCCAGCACCAGATGCACACCCAGCAGCCAACCCACGATGGACAGCGCCAGCAGCCACTGGTACAGCGTGGCGGCTGCGCCATAGCCGAGCAGCCAGCGCTTCTCCCCCGGCGCCACGGCGGGCGGGCGCGCCTGGCGCAGGCCCAGCAGCCAGCGGCGCGCCAGGTACAGCCAGTAGGCCTTGCTGCGTGGCGCCAGGCCCGGCGATTCCAGCCAGTCGGCCAGCGCGTAGTAGGCGTCCATGCGCACCAGCGGGTTGCCGTTGAACAGCAGCGTCGACACGCCGCCGATCAACATCACCGCAAACGCGGCTTCGCGCACCACGCCGTCGGCCACCACCATCCACACCACCAGTGCCAACGCTGCCAGCGCTGCCTCGGCGGCCATGCCGGCCAGGCTGACGGTGATGCGGCGGTGCCGCTGTCGAAAAGCGGTGGCGGCACTGGCGTCCACGTAGGGCACGGGCATCAGCAGCATGAGCGTGATGCCCCATTCGGCCACCTCGCCACCCCAGCGCCGCACCGCCAGCGCATGGGCCATTTCATGCAGCGCCTTGACCACCGGGTAGGCCAGCCACAGCATCAACAGTTGCTGTGGCGAACCCAGCCGGCGCGCCGCATAGGCCTGCAGCGGCCCGGCCTGTGTGCCGGCCAGCAGCAGAGCCAGCAGCACCAGCACGCACCACAGCGCCGCCATCCACGGCGTGAAGAGTTTGTGGGCCAGGCCCTCGCAGCGCGCCAGCAGCGCCGTCGGGTTGCCCAGCGCCACCCGGTAGGCCAGCGGGCTGCGCCGGGCCCGCCCTTCGCGCTGGCTGCGGCGCTTTTGCTGGTCGAACAGGCCGGTGAGGTCGGGGCGGCCTTCACTGGCGATCAGTGCGTGTTCGTGCAGCTGGCCCAGCAGCGCCATGACCTCGGGCTGCGTCGGCGCCTGGCTGCCGTTCTCTTCCACCACGGTGTCCCAGATCTGCTGCAGCGACTGGCGCCCGTCCAGCCGCGCCACCAGCGACCAGGCGGCGGGGTTGATGCGGTGCTGACGGCCGCTGACGGGGTCGTCCAGCACGTGCCATATCTCGCCGCGGTAGCCGTGGCGCAGCATGCGCACATGGGCGTGCAGCCGCGGGTGCAGCGCGGCCACGCGGTACCACTGGTTGCTGAAAGTGGGGCCGAGCGGAGTGGAGTTGGAGTACATGCTCAGCTCATGCCACAAAGCGCCACCACTGCAGGCGCAGCCAGTCGGTGATGTGGTGGCTGAGCAGCCAGCCCAGCGGTTGCCGGCCCGCCTGCAGCTGCGCCAGGCCCTGCATGCCGGGGCGCAGCAGGTCTTGCGGCGCGGCCAGCAGCTGTGCCTCGGCCTCGAAGACGTTGCGACCGTCGGCGGCCTGCGCCACCGGCGACAAGCGTTCCACCACCAGCTCGAAGCGCTGCGATGGCAACGCAGAGAACGTGACAGCGCCCTTCTGCCCGGGCTGCACATGGGCGCTGTCGCGCTCGTCCACCTGCAGCAGCAGGCGCAGCTCGCGCGTCGGCGTCAGCGTGAACAGCAACTCGCCACGGCGCAACGGCGCCGCCAGCTGCTGCTGCAGGTCGCCCGCTATGACTTGTCCGTCAAAGGGCGCCACCAGGCGCGTGCGGGCCAGCTGCGCTTCCACCAGCCCGAGCTGTGCGCGTGCTTCGGCAGCGCGGGCTTCAGCCAGCACCAGCGCGCCGCGGTCCTGGCGCGCCATCGCGTCGCCGTAGGCGCTTTCATGCTGTATCACTTCGGTCTGCCGGCGCCGCTGCTCCAGCCGCAGGTCGTCGTCCACCAGCTCGGCCAACACATCGCCGGCCTTCACGTTGTCGCCGGCGCGCACATGCACCGCCTTCAGGTAGCCGTCCATCGGCGCCGCCACGGCGCGCTGCACACGGCCCTGCAGGGTGCTGGCGGCAGCCACGTCGTGCACCAGCGGCACGAACATCAGTCCCACCAGCGCCAGCACCGCCAGCGGCGCCCCGGCCAGCCACAGCCTGCGGTGGTGCAGCGGCAAGGCGCGCCAGCGGCTCGTGATGTGGCGCAGGCCGCGCAACAGCAGACCCTGGTCACGCTCAGCCTGCAACTGCAGCATCGGCGCCAGTACGGACGCCACGGCGTGCACCTGCTGCGCCCACGCTTCATCGAAGAAGGGGCCGCTGAGGCGCTCGAACAGCAAGGCGCCCACGGGTTGCGTCTGCACGAACAGCGGCACCGTGAGCACCGCCCCCATGCCGTGGCGCTGACCCAGTTGCGCATGGGCACGGGTGACGCGCGGCCGCTCTTCGGGCTGCTGCGGGCAGGCCACGTGGGCACCCTGGTCCAGCGCTTCGTCCATGGCGCGCGCCACGTCCACCATCAGCGGCTGCGTGCTGGCCATCGCAGCACCACCCGACAAGGCCACCACGCGGGAGAAGCGTCTTTCGACGACGCCGACAAACACACGGTCGCACACCCATTCACGGGCCATCTCGGTGGCCAGTGCGGTGGCTGAAGCGGCCAGCCGGGGCTGGCCCAGCGCCGCCTTCAACAGGTGCAGCGAAAAGCGTTCGGCCGCCCAGGCGGCAAGGCCTGGGCCGTCGGCAAGTCCTGGCGGCAGTCGCAAATCCATGGGGTTGGGGGCGCAAACAGTCCACGGCCGGGGCAAAGGCCCCCGCCTCGCGGATGAGTTTGCCGGCTACCCCCCACGGGGCAAGGCCGGATCAAGGCCTCGATAGCGGCCTTTTTGGCGCTGCGACCTGTTACACCGTCGCCCTCATGAGAAACAAAACTTCCAAGTCGTTGACTTGCCGGCATTGCACCCTCACTTGCAGTGCGCATGCCGGCCTGCAAGCCGGCATCGCTTAGCGGGCTCGCCGCATGCGGCTCGAAACCCCCGCCTCGCCCCCAACCCTCTCCCTGGAAGGGAGAGGGAGCAAAGGCCCGGC
>JBBQMM010000426.1:0-4261 GCA_038328935.1 Burkholderiales bacterium | reverse complement strand
GCGCCGGGCTGCCCGAGACTGCGCATCGGCAGCATCAGGAAGTAGGTCGGGTATTCAAAGGCATGCACGACCGGGCGCAAACGGCGGTGGCGCACGACCCCGATGCCCAGCATGGGCACGGAGCGCACGAAAGGGCAGCCGGGTGTACCGACGGGTGCACCGCCAACAGGACCGGACTGAACGGCCGCCGATCGAACCGCGGCCTCGTGGTGGCTCATGCCGCCCTCAATGGCAGCGCAGCGGCCGCCTGATGGTTGCTGCTGCGCCAGCCCCGCACCACCGCTTGCGCCGACAGCAGGCCATCTTCATGGAAGCCGTAGCGGGTCCAGGCGCCGCAGAACCACACCCCCTGACGCCCCTGGATCTGCGGCAGCAGCCCTTGTGCGTGCACGGCCGCACGGTCGAAGACCGGGTGGCTGACGTCGAAACTGTGCAGCACCTTGGCCGGGTCGGGCGGGTGCGCCGGATCCGGGTTCAGCGACACCAGCACCGGCTGGGGCCAAGGCAATGGCTGCAACCGGTTGATCAGGTAATGCAGGCACACCGCCGCCTGCTCGCGCCCCTGCTGCGCGGCGCGGGCGTAGTTCCAGGCTGCCCAGGCTCTGGGTTGGCGGGGCAACACCGCAGTGTCGGTGTGCAGCACGGTGCGGTTGGGCTGGTAGCGCACGGCACCCAGCACCGCGCGCTCTACGGACGTGGCGTCGGCCAGCAGCGCCAGACTCTGGTCGCTGTGACAGGCCAGCACCACCTCATCGAAGATCTCGGTGCCCTGGTCGGTGGCCAAAGCCACGCCGGCTCCGGGCAGGCGGCGAACACTGCGCACCGGCGTGTTCAGCCGCTTGTCGGACACGCTGGGCAGCATCTTGCGCACGTAGTTGCGCGCGCCGCCCACCACCGTGTGCCACTGCGGCCTGTCAGCCACCTGCAACAGGCCGTGGTTGTGACAGAAGCGGATCATCGTACCGACCGGAAACTGCAGCATCTGGTCGGTCGGGCACGACCAGATGCATCCGATCATGGGCAGCAAGTACCAGTTGGTGAACGCGGCGCTGAAACGGTGGCGGACCAGGAATTCGCCGATCGGCTCGGCGAGTTCGGCGCCCGGGTTGCTGTGCTGCCTGCTGTGCTGGTTGCTGTGCTGCTCACCGGGCTGCTCGCCGGGCTGCTCGCCGGGCTGGTTGCGTGCGGCGATAGCCGTCGCCAACTTGTTGAAGCGCAAAAGATCGGCCAGCATGCGCAGGAATTCGGGACGCAGCAGGTTGCTGCGCTGCGTAAAGACGCTGTTCAGGTTGTTGCCGCTCCACTCCAGCCGGCGCTGCCCGGGCGCTGCCGGCACCTGGACCGAGAACGACATCTCGGACGGTGCAGTCTGCACCTGCAACTCGCCGAACAACCGCACCAGCTCGGGATAGGTGCGGTGATTGAAGACCAGGAAACCGGTGTCGACACCGTGCGTGACACCGTTCAACGTCACGTCCACCGTGTGGGTATGCCCGCCGAAGTGGCTGCCGGCCTCGAACAGCGAGACCCGGGCCTCGCCAGCCAGCGCATGCGCCACCGCCAACCCTGAAATGCCCGATCCGACGACCGCCAGCCGCTTCATGCTCGCTGCCACCGGGCCGAGCGCAAAAAAGCTGTCGTGTGGCGCCCCCGGGCGAAGCAGGGAGGGAGGGAGGAATGGAACCGCCCAGGGGTTGCCGCCGGCCAGGCCGGTCGTCCACACAACAGGTAAATCATTGGCGCCTGGGCTCGGTCGCGCCAGCGCGCCGCGTCTGACAGCGCGACCGGGAAATCGCGCCATGCGCCGGCCGCAGTCGGCGGCGCCGCTTCAGCCGCCCATTCGCGAGCCCCCAAAAGGTTGACCGGCGCACCCTCAAATCGCCCCATCGACATCTCAAAGCCTTGACTCATATCCTGAACAGTTCAAATTAATACCGTTTGGTCACTCTGAGACCGGATGGTATCAATGTCGAAGTCCATTGCCCCAGTAGACCATGCAAACGCCATGGTTATAGCGGCCATGGGGCGTCATTTACCCGCTGTCGCTGCGGCCTTTCTAGAATACGGGCCGTATGCACGCCATCCCCACCCCAGCGGCCACGCCGATGCTGTACCCCGAGTTGTTCAAACAACTGGAGGCGGTGCGCTGGAACATGGACACCGACATCCCTTGGTCGGATTTTGACGCCGTGCGCCTGACCGACGAGCAGGCGCAGACCATCAAGATGAACGCCATCACCGAGTGGGCGGCGCTGCCGGCCACCGAGATGTTCTTGCGCGACAACCGCGACGACAGCGACTTCAGCGCGTTCATCAGCGTCTGGTTCTTCGAAGAACAGAAACACTCGCTGGTGCTGATGGAGTACCTGCGCCGCTTCCGACCCGATCTGGTGCCCACCGAGGAAGAACTGCACGCGGTGCGTTTCGAGTTCGACCCCGCGCCGGCGCTCGAAACACTGATGCTGCACTTCTGCGGCGAAATCCGCCTGAACCACTGGTACCGGCGTGCAGCGCAATGGCACACCGAACCGGTGATCTGTGCCATCTACGAAACGCTGGCCCGCGACGAGGCCCGCCATGGCGGCGCCTACCTGCGTTACATGAAACGTGCACTGACGAAATTCGGCGACGAAGCGCGCGCTGCGTTCACCAAGATCGGCGTGCTGATGGCCAGTGCACGGCGCACCGCACAGGCCCTGCCACCGACCAACCTGCACGTCAACGCTTCACTCTTCCCGCGCGACACCGTGCAGAGCCGCATGCCCAACCCCGAATGGCTGCAGCAGTGGCTGGACAAGCAGATCGACTTCGACACCGTGTGGGAGAACAAGGTGGTCGAACGCATCCTGCACAACCTGGGCCTGCTCATGGAGCGCAGCTTTGCGAGCGTGCAGGAGCTGAATCGCTACCGCAAGGAAGTGGCCGCCACAGTGGCCGCAGCATCACGTTCGGCAGCGGCCTGAGACAGCGCGGCGCAGACCACGCTGTCGCCTGGCTGCAGGCCCAGGCGCACGGCGCTGCCGCCGGCCAGTTCCAGCACGGCCAGGGTCGGCCGTCCCGAGGAAAAGTCGCCAGGCGCGTGCGGCGCCAGGTCGTGCTCGATGTGGTCGATGCTGCAACCGGGGCCGATGAACACCATGTCCAGCGGCAAGAAGGTGTTTTGCATCCACATCTCGACCACGGGCAGGTCGGGATAAAGAAAAAGCATGCCGCCCATGGCCGGCAACCGCTTGCGCCAGCTGAGGCCGAAATTGCGCTCGGCACCGGTGCGCGCCACCTCGACGGTGAAGACGTGGGCCCCGGTTGCGGCCCTGATCTGCAGCGGCGTGGGTTCGTAGCGGAACCAGTGGCGTGTGCGCAGTCGCCAGGCCAGGCGCTTGATTTCGGCGAAAGCGCGGTTCATCGGCCGACCTTGGACAGGGCAGCAGGCGCCGACGGCAGCGGACCGTCGGTGTCGTCGACCAGCGCCTGCAGCAGCTGCCGGTAGCGCAGCAGCCACGCCTGCACGCGTTCAGCAGCGAACAGCCCCGACTTGTACTGGGCAAAGCACACCAGTGTGTCGCCGGTATCGTCGATCTCGAGTGAGAACTCCGATTCGCTGATGCCACGGTCGATGTCGTGGCGCCGCACCCCCAGGTGCGCGAAGCCCGACTCCCAGCCTTGCCGACGATCATGCAGTTCCAGCCACACCGGCAACAGCGCGCCGCCGCCCAAGCCGGCGCCCAGTGACAAGGGTTCGAGCGCCATCGCCAACGGCAGGTCTTGCAGCGCGTACGCCTGCAGGCACACCTGCCGCACCTGTTCCAGCAGCGCTGCCCAGGTAAGGCTGCCCTGCAGCCGCACGCGCATCGGCAACGCACCGATGAAACAGCCGCTCAGGTCGTGCAGGCTTGCATCGGGCCGGCCCGCCGACGAACTGCCCACCACCAGGTCGGTCTGCCCGGTGGCTTCCCACAAAAACACATCGAATGCCGCCAGCAACACCATGTACAGCGTGACCCTGCGCGTTGCCGCCACGGCCTTGAGCGCGGTGCGCAGGCTCTCGTCCAACAGCAGGGTCTGGCGTCCGCCTTGCCAGCGGGGAATGGCGCGGCGAGGCTGGTCGCCGGGCAGCCGCACGGGTGCCGGCGCGTGGGCCAGCAGCTGTGCCCACTGCCGCCGCGCCGCTTCAAAGTCGCCGGCCTGCATCCGTCGTCGCTGCCAGTCGGCGTAGTCACCGTAGCGCAGCGCCGGCAGTTCCGCGGCTGGCTCCCGGCCTTGC
>JBBQMM010000425.1:0-4270 GCA_038328935.1 Burkholderiales bacterium | reverse complement strand
TCATGCCCGCTCATCACGCCAAAAGACGCCCGCTCGTCGTTGCAAATGCGCGCCATAGCCCAAGCTATGGCTGTGCTTTGCGCCTAAATCGGACGCCCTTTGACGCGCTGCTCGGGCACGTTCGAAAAACTCTCAGCCTCTGAGGCCATGCTGTCCATCTCTTTGGGTCCTGTCGCTTTGCCCGTGGCGCCGCTGCTGCTGTTGCTGGCCGTCTGGGGGGCGTCCTGGCTGGCGTCGCGGATGGCGTCCTGTGGCGCCGACAAGGAGCATTCGACCGCCGCCGGCAATGCCGTGCTCAACGCCGCGTTGATCGGCCTGCTTGCAGCACGGCTGGCACATCTGGCGCTTCACGCAGATCTGTACATCGCATCACCGTGGTCCGCGCTGGATGTGCGCGACGGTGGCTGGCATGGGCCCACCGGTGTCGTTGCCGGCGTCGCGTGGTTGGCATGGCGAGGCAGGAGCTTGCCGGCCTTGCGCCAGCCCCTGGCCGTGAGTGGCGCGGCGGGGCTGGCGTTGTGGATCGCCACATCGTTGGCCACCAGCCTGGGCCAGACCCAGGAGATGCCGGCACCCGTGCTGACTGAACTCAACGGTGGCGCGCCGCTCACGTTGGCCCAGGCTGCGCGCGGCCGCCCGGCGGTCGTCAACCTGTGGGCCAGTTGGTGCGGGCCCTGCCGGCAAGAAATGCCGCTGCTGGCGGCGGCCCAGCAGCGTGAGTCGGCAGTGGGCTTTCTGTTCGTGAACCAGGGCGAATCAGACAGCGCCGTGCGCAGCTATCTGAGCGCGCAAGGGCTGCCGCTGCGCGAGGTCTTGCTGGACGCCGGCTCGAAGCTCGGCCCCGCCGTCGGGTCGCGCGGGCTGCCCACCACGCTGTTCTACGATGCCCGGGGCCGGCTGGTGGACGCGCATTTCGGTGTACTCAACCCCGCCGCACTGGAAAGCAGGCTTCGCCCATTGCGTGCCGCGCGGTGAGCCTGTCACCCGTGCAGGGCAGGGCGTGCAGGGGCAGGGCCGCCCGCTGTCTACACTGATGCGATGACTGCTTGCAGCGATGGTTCGACCCTCTCGATGCCCCGGCGCAGGGCGCTTGCGGTGGCCGTCGGCTGGTGCTGCCCAGCCGCCGCGCAAGTAAGTGCAGCCGTGAGCGTCGATGGCAACCGGACTGGTGGCGTGGCCAGGGCGCCTTTGCTGCAGGGCCTGGGCGGATGGCACTTCCCGGTTGAAAGCAGCAACCCGCAAGTGCGCAAATTTGCAGATCAGGGCGTTTTGCTGGTTTACAGCTTCAATCCGCAAGAGGCAGCACGGTCGCTGCAGGCGGCTGTGGCGCTGGACCCCGGCTGTGCGAGCGCCTGGTGGGCGCTGGCCTGGGCGCTGGGCCCGACCATCAACGCCGACATGGCGCCCGCTTCGGCCCCGCTGGTGGAGCAGGCGCTGCTGCAGGCTCGCGCCTACGCTGGGCGCGCCACGCCGGTGCGCAGAGCACTGATAGAGGCGCTGTCGCTGCGCCATGCGCCGGGCCGCGGTATCGACGAAGAAGGCTACGCGCAGCGCATGCGGACGCTGGCGCAGCGCTACCCGCGCACAGCCGACGTCGCACTGTTGGCGGCCGAGGCGTTGCTGAACCTGCACCCTTACGACTGGTGGCAGCCAGACGGCCGCCCCCAGCCCTGGACGCCCGAGATCGAGCGACTGCTGCAACGTGCGATGGCCCTGCAGCCGCGCCACCCGGGGGCGCATCACTACTGGATCCACCTGCAGGAATCCTCGCCGCATCCCGGGCGCGCACGTGCCAGCGCCGACTATCTGCGCCACGCCTTCCCAGGCTCGGGCCACCTGCTGCACATGCCTTCGCACATCGACCTGCGCACGGGCCGCTTCGACGAGGCCATCCGCGCCAACCAGCGCTCGATCGCAGCCGACGAGCGCTACCTCGCGCAGGTCGACGCGCAGGGCGTCTACCGCGTGGGCTACGTGGCGCACAACCACCACTTCCTGTGGGCGGCGGCCGCCATGGCGGGCCGCCAGGCGCTGGCGCTCGAAGCCGCGCAGGCCGCCTGGCCCGCGGCCTGCGGCCCGGCGCGGCTCGACCCGGGCACGGCCATCGTGCAGCAGTACGCCGTGCTGCCCTACTTCACGCTGGTGCGTTTCGGCCAGTGGGCCACGCTGATCAGCGGCACGCTGCCGCCCGACGGGCCCGCGCCTTACCCGCTGGCGATCTGGTATTTTGCGCACGGCACCGCACGGGCCCGCACCGGGCAGGTCGATGCAGCGCGGCAGGATCTGGCGCGCTTGCTGGCGGTGGCCGCAGACCCGGCATTGCGGGGCTTCAAGCTCAAGAACATCAACCCGACGGCGCAGCTGACGCGCATCGCCACGCTGACTCTGCAGGCCGAACTGGCGCAGGCCCGCGACGCGCACGCCACCGCCGTCGCGCTGCTGCGCGAGGCCGTGGCGGTGGAAGATGCACTGGCCTACGACGAACCCCATCTGTGGCTGGCGCCCGCACGTCACGCGCTGGGCGCGGCCCTGCTGGCGGCGCACCAGCCCGCGGCCGCCGTGCAGGTCTATCGCGAAGACTTGCGGCACTACCCCGGCAACGGCTGGTCGCTGGGCGGGCTGGCGCTGGCGCTGCAGGCGTTGCAGCAGCCGGCAGCAGCAGCCGAGGCCACGGTGGCCGCGCAGGCCGCCCGGGCTGCGTTTGGCGCTGCAGAGCGCCTGCCCCACGGCTCGCGCTTTTGAGCCGCGCTTTTTATCCGCGCTTTTTATCCGCGCTTTTGATTCGCGGCTCTGAGTCACCCCGGACCCTGCGGTAGCCCGGCTCTCGCGGCTGCTCAGGCTTCAGGTGACCCGATGTCAACCTGACAACACAGCTTGAGCCGAACCCGACCTTGTTTGATGCAAGTCATGTGGGGCGTGAACCCTGTCTATACCGTATGGGGCATTGAAGACGGCACCCGGCGGACGGGTTCACCCCCCCTGTCAGGTGCCGCGGCAGCCATCCGAGGCCCACCATGCAACAGCTTTCGCGGCGACACTTTCTCGCCCTGTCCACCGCCACGCTCGGCGTCACCGGCGCGCTCAGCCAGTGGTCGGTGCTGACGGGTACGGCCCAGGCGGCAGACGGCGTGGCAGGCGCAGCAGCGGGCAGCGTCACCGAGATCCCCACCTTCTGCGAAATGTGCTTCTGGCGCTGTGGCGGTATCGCCCACGTGCGCGACGGCAAGCTGTGGAAGTTCGAGGGCAACCCGAAAGACCCGCAGAGCATGGGCCGCCTGTGCCCGCGCGGCACCGGTGCCGTCGGCGCCCACTACGACCCCGACCGCCTGCGCCAACCGCTGATGCGCGTGGGCGAGCGCGGCAAGGAACAGTGGAAGGCCGTGAGCTGGGACGAAGCGCTGGGCTTCGTGGCCGAGAAGATGAACAAGATCAGGGCCGAGCACGGGCCCGAATCGGTGGCCCTGTTCAACCACGGCTTCGGCCAGCGCTTCGTCCAGCATGCGCTGAAGAGCTGGGGCGTCATCAACTACGCCGGCTCGTCCTATGCGCAGTGCCGCGGCGCGCGCGACGTCGGCTTCCAGCTGACCTTCGGCGCCGGCGTCGGCAGCCCCGAACCCACCGACATCAAGAACACGGATTGCCTGGTGCTGATCGGCTCGCACCTGGGCGAGAACATGCACAACTCGCAAGTGCAGGAATTCGCGCAGGCGGTCGAACGCCGGGTGCCGGTGATCGTCGTCGACCCGCGCTTCTCGGTGGCGGCCAGCAAGGCGAAGTATTGGCTGCCGGTCAAGCCCGGCACCGACCTGGCGCTGCTGCTGGCCTGGATGGCGCTGCTGGTCAACGAGGGCCGCTACGACAAGGCTTTCGTCGAACAGTACGGCCACGGCTTCGACAAGTTCGTGGCCGAGGTCAAGGGCTACACGCCGGAGTGGGCGGCCGAGCAGACCGGTGTGTCTGCTGAACTGATTCGCGCTTCGGCGCGCGAATTCGCCAGCCACCGCCCGGCCACCGTCATCCACCCCGGCCGGCGCGTCAACTGGTATGGCGACGACACCCAGCGCAGCCGGGCCATCGCGCTGCTCAACGGGCTGCTGGGCAGCTACGGCCGCAAGGGCGGCATGTTCGTCGCGCAGGGCATCAAGATCGCGCCCTATCCGCTGCCCAAGTACCCCGAGCACACCAAGCCGCGTGCCGACGGCGCTGAAGGCGACCGCTACCCCTTCGCCGACGAAGGCGTCACCACCAGCATTCGCGACGCCACGATCAG
>JBBQMM010000424.1:0-4274 GCA_038328935.1 Burkholderiales bacterium | reverse complement strand
GAACGTGTTTCATTTGTTGCGCAACAGCGCACGCGGCACCGGCTTCGGTTCCACTTCCTGCACCCGCCGAAGCGGCTGCGGCAGCCCCCGGTAGCTGCGGCGCAGCCGCAGGGCTTCGCACCCACTGCGCCGCCGGCCACTGCGTCGGCGCTCAAACACCAACACCAACACCATGCCACTTCTGCGCCACGTTCTTGCTTTGCTGTGCCTGTCGCTGCTGCCGTGTGCACCGGCATGGGCCCAGTTCACGGTCTACTCCAGCGGCCAGGTCGCGGTCGGCACGAGTCGCCAACTCACCGCCTACGTGCCGCTGGTCAATCCGGCCGTCGGCTGGTCGGTCGACGGCGTGCCTGGGGGCAACAGCAGCCTGGGCACCATCAGTACCAAGGGCTTGTACGGCGCGCCAGCGCTGGTGCCGGCTGCCGGCAGTGTGAAGGTCAGCGCCACCAGCACTGCCCAGCCGGACCAGTCGGCCAGCGTCACCCTCAGCATCACGCAGGTGCAGGCCCGGCTGTGGAGCGTTTCGCCCCGCAGCGTGCCGGTCGGCGCGTTTTCGCTGGCGCTGGGTGGGATCAATTTCAGCGCCACTGCAACGGTCAGTTTCGGCGGCGTCAAGTTGACGAGCCAGCTGCTGTCGAGCACCAGCATGACCGCCAGTGGCGTGGCCAGCGCCGCGCAGCTCGGCACCGATGTGGCGGTGCAGATCACGCAGACGGGCCCCGGCGGCTTGGTTAGCGACACCGTGCTGGTTCGCGTCAGCGCTGATGCCACACCGACGCCTACACCGACACCGACACCGACACCGACACCGACACCGACACCCACTCCTTCACCGACGCCGGTGCCGCCGACCAGCCCCGGCAGCGGCCTGGGCACAGCCAGTCTGCAGGCCGCGCGCCTGCTTGAACAAGCGGCGTTCGGCCCCACGCCGGCAGCACTGGCGCGTGTGCAGCAAATCGGCGTCACGGGCTGGGTCAACGAGCAGTTGGCGATGCCTGAGACGACCATCACCAACCCTGGCCTGAACGCCTACAGCGTGCTGCAGGCGCAGTACCTGGCGCGCATGGCCAATGCACCTGACCAGCTGCGTCAGCGAGTGGCCAACGCGCTGGGCCAGATCATCGTGATCTCGCTGAACAAGAACATCAGCGACAACGAGATCGTGCCGTACCTGCAGATCCTCAGTCGCAATGCCTTCGGCAACTACCGCACGCTGCTGGGAGAGATCGCAGTCAGTTCGCAGATGGGCAAGTATCTCGACCTGGCCAACAGCAACAAGCCAGGCCTGGGCGGCAGCGCCAACGAGAACTTCGCGCGTGAACTGCTGCAGCTGTTTTCGATCGGCCTGGTCCGGCTGAACGTCGACGGCTCGGTGCAGACCGATGCCGCTGGCCGGCCGTTGGCGTCGTACGACCAGACCGACGTGCAACAGCTCGCGCTGGCCCTGACCGGCTGGACCTACGCCGGCCCGGGCGCCAACAACTGGGAGAACTTCTCCGGCCCGCTGGTGGCGCGCGACGCCAACCACGACCGCAGCGCCAAGCAGTTCCTGGGCTGCAGCCAGGCCTCGGGGCGCAGCACGCAACAGGACATGGACGCCGCGCTCGACTGCGTGTTTGCGCAGCCCAACCTGGCCCCCTTCATGGCCTCGCGCTTGATCCGCAATCTGGTCACCAGCAACCCGAGCCCGGCCTACGTCGCCCGTATCAGCGCGGTCTTCAACAACAACGGCAGCGGGGCGCGCGGCGACCTGCGTGCCGTGGTGCGGGCGATCCTGCTCGACAGCGAAGCGCGACAGGACATCATCCTCCCCAACACCAGCGCCAGCGCCAACAGCGGCCGGCTGAAGGATCCGATCCAGCAGGTCGCCGGTCTGGTGCGCGCGCTGGGCGGCAGCATCTCGGCGAGCAACCAGCTGGGCTGGAACTTCAGCCAGATGGCGCAGAACCTGCTCACGCCGCCGTCGGTGTTCAGCTTCTATTCGCCGCTGTTCCGGATTCCGCGCAGCAGTCTGTCCGGACCCGAGTTCCAGATCTATTCGCCGACCGAGGCGGTGCAGCGCGGCAACTTCGTCTACGGCATGTTGGCCAACCCGGGCGCCGATTTCGCGCTCGACATCAGCCCGTTCGTCGCGGTCGCCGGCAACACCGCCACGTTGATCGACAAGGTCGACCAGGTGCTTCTGTATGGCCGCATGCCGGCGGCCATGCGGCAAAGCCTGGCCAACGCCGTGGCCGTGCAAAGCGACAACCGCAGCCGCGCGCTTACCGCGCTCTACCTCACCGCGCTGTCGGGCCAGCAGGCCGTCCAGTACTGAACCCGCAGGAAACCCGCCATGACCAACTCCATCCCCAACCCCATTCACCCTCTCGACACCTGCAGCGGCGCCAGCCGCCGCGCCTTCCTGCAACGCGCCAGCAGCTGGGTCGCCGCCGCCGGCCTGCCCGCGCTGGGCCATGCGCAGACCACGCCGCACGACTACAAGGCGCTGGTCTGCGTCTTCTTGCTCGGTGGCAACGACGGCCACAACACCGTCGTGCCGTTGACGCCGGCCGCCTACGCCGCGTACAAGGCCGCTCGCGGCCAGCTGGCACTGCCCGATGGCAACACCGCGTTGTTGCCGGTGAGCACGCCGCAGGGCGTGCCCTACGGCCTGAACGGCGGGCTGGCCGCGATCGCCCCGCTGTGGACGCAGAACCGGCTGGCGGTGGTCGCCAACGTGGGCATGCTCGCACGGCCCACCAGCCGGGCCCAGTTCCTGGCGAGCAGCACGCCGCTGCCGACCAACCTGTTCTCGCACAGCGACCAGATCGTGCAGGTGCAGGCCGGCGACCCCAATGGCTCGGGTGGCACCGGCTGGGCCGGCCGCAGCCTGGATGAACTGCAATCGCGCAACGGCATTTCGCGTTTCCCGCCCGCGGTCTCGATGAACGGCTCGGCGCTGTTCTGCGCCGCCAACACCGCCACCTCGGCCAGCCTGATGCCGGGCTTCAACCTCGACGCCAACGGCATGAGTGCCTGGCCGGCCAGCGCGGCGGCGGCCAAGGCCCAGGCACTGAACGAGATCCTGACGATGGACAGCGGCATGGCCCTGGTACAGGCCGCCAACCGGGTGCGCCAGGACGCGGTCTCGCTCAACGGTTTGCTCGTCGGCGCCGGCTCGGCCACGCTGGCCACGGCGTTCCCGGGCACCTCGATCGGCCAGCAGCTGCAACAGGTCGCGCGCATCATCAAGCTGCGCGCCACCACCGGCATGGCGCGCCAGGTGTTCTTCTGCTCGATCGGCGGCTTCGACACCCATTCGGCGCAGAGCTGGGACCAGATGGACGGGCTGCGGCTGGTCGGCAATGCGATGGCGGCCTTCCACGCCGCCACCGTGGAGCTCGGCGTGGCGAGCCAGGTCACGACCTTCACCGAAAGTGAATTCGGCCGCACGCTGCAGCCCAGCGGCACCGGGTCCGACCACGGCTGGGGCAGCCACCACTTGGTGATGGGCGGGGCGGTGCTGGGCGGACAGCTCTACGGCACGCTGCCGCACCCGGCGCTGGGGGGGCCCGAGGACTCGGGCAACCGCGGTGCACTGATCCCCAGCACCTCGTTCGACCAGTACACCGCCACCCTGGCACGCTGGTTCGGTGTCGACGCCGCCGGCTTGGCGCGGACCTTTCCGAACCTGAAGTACTTCGGCACGCCGGACCTGGGCTTCATGGGCTGAGGCGGCTCAAGACCGGGGGCGGTGGCGAGCCAGTTGCGACAAACGAGACAAACGGGCGAGCACGGCGAAACACCGCGGCAACCGGGCGGCGCGATGCTTGGGGCTGCATTCGCAGGAGCAACCCATGCAAGCACCCTAGCTAAGCGATGAGTGTTGGCAAGCATTCGTCAGTTTGTTGTCCGACCTGCAAGGATCCGCTCGTCCGTGTCGTTGAAACGGGCTTCTTCTTCCCATCTCCACGCAATCCCACCCGTGAACCGGACATCGTTGCGACCTGAAGCGGCCCTGCGCCCCCTGTTTAAGGGGTAGGTTCCAGCCGGCCGGTCAAACCGTGTTCACTGCACAAAGGCATCTCGGCCCCGCAAGCAGATTCCACGGTGCAAGTGAATTGAATCAACTTTTCGCGCAGGCCAGCGGCGGCGACGCCAGCGGGTCTTCGAGATCGACACGGCGCATTGCCCGAACTGCGGCGGCGAGTTGAAGATCATCGCGGCGATCCTGGAACAGCCGGTGATCGAGAAGATCCTCACGCACCTGGGTCTGCAGGCCGACTGTGGAC
>JBBQMM010000423.1:0-4279 GCA_038328935.1 Burkholderiales bacterium | reverse complement strand
GCACTCCATGTCGTCGGGCTTGACGCTGCGCACGACGGCCAGCAACTCGTCCTTGTGGGCTTTTTCGAGCGCCACTTCGAGCTCGTAGGTCATGTCGAAGTGGTCTTCGATCGGGCGCTTGTGGCGGCCGGTGACGAATATCATTTCGCGCACACCGGCCGCATAGGCCTCTTCAACCGCGTACTGGATCAGTGGCTTGTCAACCACCGGCAACATCTCTTTGGGCTGCGCTTTCGTAGCCGGCAGAAATCGAGTACCAAGGCCTGCAACCGGGAAAATTGCCTTTTGAACGGGCATGGACCACCCTAACATTGATTAATTGAAGCAGATTGTGTCATGCGGCCCGTCGGCCCCAGCGCCCCGGTCCTGCTGCCCTATCCTTGCCAACATGCACAACCACCCGGTCGGCCGCTGAACAATGGACGTGTTGATCGTCGAGACGCTGGACGGCGATGTGCTGCAATGGTTGGAGGCGCGGCATGCCGTGCATTTCGCTCCCGAACTGGCGCAAGACCAGGCAGCCTTTGCGACCGCGCTGGCGCTGACGCGTGCGGTGGTCATTCCGCCCAGCACCGCCCTCGATGCCGCGATGCTGAAAAAGGCGCCGCGACTGCGTCTGGTGGCGCGCCTGGCGGTGGGCACCGAAAACATCGACCTCGAAGCCTGCGCGAGATGCGGTGTCGAGGTCGTTCGCCCCGCGTCGGCAAGCGCTGCAGCCGAGGCCGAGTTCGTCGTCAGTGCCTTGTTGGCGATGCTGCGCCGCGTGCCCATCGTCAACCCTGAAGGCCTGCTCGTGGGCCGCGAGCTGGGCTCGTGCACCGTCGGCCTGGTGGGCATGACGCCCGCCGTTCAACCGCTGGCCAAGTTGCTCACGGCCTTTGGTGCGCGTGTGCTGGGCTACGACCCCAGCGTGCACATCAGCGACGCGTTGTGGTCGCGCCATGGCATCGAGGCGGTGGGCCTGCGCGAGTTGATGGCGCGCAGCGACGGTGTGGCCGTGTTGCTGGCATTCTTCTCGCGCTACCGCGGTCTGTTCGGTGACCGGCTGTTCCAGGGCGCCAAGAACAACCAGGTGCTGGTGAGCCTTGCCCATTCCAACCTGTTCGACGAACAGGCACTGGCGCAGGCGCTGACGCATGGCCCTTTGGCTGCCGCCTGGATGGACAGCCTGGAGCCCGGCGTGCTCGACCCCGAGCGGCCGCTGCACCGCGTGGCCACGCTGCAGGTCACGCCGCGCGTCAGCAGCATCACGCAGGGCTCGCGACTGCGCGGCGCCTGGGCCGTGGCCCAGCGCATCGACGAGATGCTGATGAGCAGCCTGTTGCCGACAGGCGCTGTCGCGGCTGACCCGGCTGCTGTCGCGGGTGCCGTCGGGAGTGCCGTCGCGGTTGCCGAGACTGCCCCGGCAGCGGTTGTGGCAGCACCGGTGCTGCCAGCCACTCAGCCTGTCAGGCAGTCACGACCAACCTTGAACGCTGGCCCTGCAGCCGCTCCAGGTTCTGCCTGAAGTCGGCCACCCGGCCGCGTTCCTGTTCCACCACCGCAGCTGGCGCACGGGCGACGAAACTCTCGTTGCCCAGCTTCGCTTCGGCCTTGCCGATTTCGCCCTGCAGGCGCGTGATTTCCTTGTCCAGGCGCACTTGTTCGGCGGCCACGTCCACCTCTACGAAGAGCGCCAGGCGCAAGTCGCCCGTCACCGCCACCGGCGCGTTGGGGGTGGCCGCGGCGAAGGCGGCCTCGTCGGCCAGCGGTCGAACCTCCCCCAGGCGGGCCAGGGCCTGCAGCACCGGCGCGGCGCTCTGCACAAAGGCGTCGTCACCCAGCGTCAACAGCGGCACCCGCTCGCCGGGGGGCAGGCCCATTTCGCTGCGCAAGCGGCGTACCTCCGCGGCCACCGTCTTCAGCCGTGCAACCCAGGCATCGGCCGCCGCGTCGACCTTGTCGAGTTGTGCCTGCGGGTAACTGGCGTTCACGATGCTGGCGCTAGTGCTAGTGCTGGTGCTGGTGCTGGTGCTGGTGCTGGTGCTGGTGCTGGTGCTGGTGCTGGTGCTGGTGCTGGTGCCTTCGGCCTTGCGGCCCGCCACCGGCGCCACGCTTTCCCAGAGCTCGGCCGTGATGAAGGGCGCGACCGGGTGCATCAGGCGCAGCACGGTTTCCAGCGTGCGGATCAGCGTGCGGCGCGTGGCGCGTTGCTGTGCTTCGCTGCCCTGCGCGATCTGCACTTTGGCGATCTCCAGGTACCAGTCGCAGTACTCGTCCCAGACAAAGGTGTAGATGGCTTGCGCCACGTTGTCGAGCCGGTAGTCGCTGAAGCCCTGCGCCACCGCCGATTCAACGCGCTGCAACTCGCCGCTGATCCAGCGGTCGGCCATTGAAAACTGCAGGTAGCCGTGGAAGGGGCCTGCCGGTGTGACCACCGAGCCCTGCGCGTCCAGCACGGGCGCGGCGCAGTCGGCCTTGGTGTGCTCTTTCAGCCCGCAGTCCTTGCCCTCGCAGTTCATCAACACGAACTTGGTCGCGTTCCAGAGCTTGTTGCAGAAGTTGCGGTAGCCCTCGCAGCGTTTGGCGTCGAAGTTGATGTTGCGGCCCAGCGTGGCGTAGCTGGCCATGGTCAGGCGCAAGGCGTCAGCACCGAACGCGGGGATGCCCTGCGGGAACTCTTTTTCGGTCTGCTTGCGCACGCGTGGCGCGGTTTCGGGCTTGCGCAGGCCGGTGGTGCGTTTGTCCAGCAGCGGCGCGAGTTCGATGCCGTCGATCAGGTCCACCGGGTCGAGCACGTTGCCTTCGCTCTTGCTCATCTTCTGGCCCTGGGCGTCGCGCACCAGGCCGTGGATGTAGACGTCCCTGAACGGCACCTGCCCGGTGAAGTGCGTGGTCATCATGATCATCCGCGCGACCCAGAAGAAGATGATGTCGAAGCCCGTCACCAGCACCGTGCTGGGCAGAAACAGCTGCTGCTCCAGCCCACTCTTGCCCGTGGTTTCGGGCCAGCCGAGCGTGGAAAAGGGCACCAGCGCCGACGAATACCAGGTGTCAAGCACGTCTTCGTCGCGCGTCAGTGCACCGGTGTAACCGGCGGCCGTGGCGCGCTGGCGCGCTTCGTCTTCACTGCGCGCCACGAACAGTTCGCCGCCAGCGCCGTACCAGGCCGGTATTTGATGACCCCACCACAGCTGGCGGCTGATGCACCAGTCCTGCAGGTTGTCCATCCAGTGGTTGTAGGTGTTGACCCATTGCTCGGGCACGAAACGCACCTGGCCGCTGCTGACGGCGGTGCGCGCCTTCTCGGCCATGCTCACGCCGGGTTTTCCATCCACGCCAGCGCCCGCCTTGTTGACGGCCACGAACCACTGGTCGGTGAGCATCGGCTCCACCACCTGCCCGGTACGGGCGCAGCGCGGCACGGTGAGGCGGTGTTGCTTCACTTCCACCAGCAGGCCCAGTGCCTCCAGATCGGCCACCACCCGCTTGCGCGCCACGAAGCGGTCCAGGCCGCGGTAGACCGCGGGTGCCTGGTCGTTGATCCTGGCGTCCAGGTCCAGCACGCCGATCATGGGCAGGCCGTGGCGTTGACCGACGGCGTAGTCGTTGGCGTCGTGGGCCGGCGTCACCTTCACCACGCCGGTGCCGAAGGTGCGGTCGACATAGGCGTCGGCGATGACCGGTATCGAGCGCTCGCACAGCGGCAGCTTCACCTGCCGGCCGACCAGGGCCGCATAACGCTCGTCTTCGGGGTGCACCATGACTGCTGTGTCACCCAGCATCGTTTCTGGCCGCGTGGTGGCCACCACGACGCTGCCGGAGCCGTCGGCCAAGGGGTAACGGATGTGCCAGATGAAGCCGTCTTCTTCTTCGCTTTCAACTTCCAGATCGGACACCGCGCTTTTGAGCGTCGGGTCCCAGCTCACCAGGCGTTTGCCGCGGTAGATCAGGCCGTCGTCGAACAAGCGAACGAAGGTCTCGGTGACGACGCGCGAGAGCTTGTCGTCCATCGTGAAGTACTCGCGCGACCAGTCCACGCTGTCGCCCATGCGGCGCATCTGGTTGGTGATGGTGGCGCCGCTGCTGGCCTTCCAGTCCCAGACCTGGGCCACGAAGTTCTTGCGGCCCAGGTCGTGACGCGACTGGCCTTTATCTTTCAGCTGGCGTTCCACCACGATCTGCGTGGCGATGCCGGCGTGGTCGGTGCCCGGCAGCCACAGCGTGTTGTGGCCGCGCATGCGGTGGTAGCGCGTCAGCGCGTCCATGATGGTCTGGTTGAACGCGTGGCCCATGTGCA
>JBBQMM010000422.1:0-4280 GCA_038328935.1 Burkholderiales bacterium | reverse complement strand
GGCCCTGGGCACCGTGGCCGACGTGGTCAAGCTCGACGCCAACAACCGCCGCCTGGTGGCACATGGCCTGAAGCGCGTGCGCAGCGGCCGCATGCAGCCCGGCGTGGCGGCGCTGTTTGCGGCGGCGGGCCGCCAAAGTGCGCGCGCTGCCGGCTTCGACTTCGGCTTTGCGTTAGGCCCGCGCATCAACGCTGCGGGTCGCCTGGCCGACATGACGCTGGGCATCGAATGCCTGCTGACGGACGACGCCGGCCGCGCCACCGAGCTGGCCGCGCAACTGGACGCCATCAACCGTGAAAGGCGCGAAGTGGAGCAGGGCATGCGCGACCTGGCCGAGCTGACCTTGCAGCGCCTGGCGGCCGACGATGCAGCGCCTGCACCGGCCTGCGTGCTCTTCGACGAAAGCTTCCACGAAGGCGTGGTGGGCATCGTGGCCGGCCGCGTGAAAGACCGGCTGCACCGTCCTACCTTCGTCTTTGCGCGCGGTGCCGACGGCCAGCTGAAGGGTTCCGGGCGCAGCATTGCGGGCTTTCACCTGCGCGACGCGCTGGATTTGATGGCCAAGCGCCACCCGGGTCTGCTGTTGCGTTTTGGCGGCCACGCGATGGCGGCGGGTTGCACGCTCGCGGGTGCCGGTTCCGCGCCCGCCCAGACGGCCGATGGTGCCCCCGACAACGTCACCACCTTCAACCAGGCGCTGCGCCAGGTGGCTGAAGAGTGGCTGGACGCCGCAGCACTGCAACGCACGCTGCGTACCGACGGCCCGTTAGGCCTGGAGTGGTTCAACCCCGACACCGTGGCGTTGCTGGACGCGCAGGTCTGGGGCCAGGGTTTCGAGGCGCCACTGTTTTGCGACGAGGTGCAGGTGTTGCAGCAGCGGCTGGTGGGCGAAAAGCACCTGAAGCTGCGCCTGCGCCATGCCGGCCAGGAGCGCGACGCCATCTGGTTCGGCCGCACCGAGCCCCTGCCTGCACAGCTGAAACTGGCCTATCGCGTCAGCATGGACGAGTGGCAGGGCCGGCAGCGGGTGCAGATGGTGGTGGAAGCAGCGGCCTGATGATGGGTCTGCTGGGCATGCTGGATCTGCAGGGTCTGCCCGGTCTGCTTGGCCTGTTGCTGCGGTGTCAACGCTCGTCAGGAGCCGTATTCGGCTTCGACGGCTCTTCCTGAAGGTAGTGCCTCAGGAAGAACCCCTGTGCCAGCGTGAACAAGAGCATCAGCCCGATGCCGCCGAAGAGCTTGAAGTTGACCCATGTTTCGGTGCTGAAGGCATACGCGATCCACAGATTCAGCAGGCCCATCGCGAGGAAGAAGAAAATCCAAGCCACGTTCAGGCGCCGCCAGACCGGATCGGGCAGCTTGAGCTGCTCGCCTATGAGCGTGCGCAGCAGGTTGCGGCCGAAAAAGGCGGTGCCGATCCACAGCGCGCTGGCCATCACCCAGTACAGCAGCGTCGGTTTCCATTTGATGAAGGTCTCGCTGTGCAGCCAGACTGTCAGCCCGCCGAGCACGACCACCAGCACCAGGCTGACCCAGAGCATCAGAT
This sequence comes from Burkholderiales bacterium, assembly GCA_038328935.1. Lineage (GTDB taxonomy): Bacteria > Pseudomonadota > Gammaproteobacteria > Burkholderiales > Burkholderiaceae_C > Rubrivivax. The sequence continues at coordinate 2,734 of JBBQMM010000422.1, read as the reverse complement.
CCACCTTGCGGCCGCGTGCTTTCTGCACCGCCACCTGGGCCAGCGTGGCAAGCACGACGACCACCGTGGCCAACAGCACGGGCGCCTCGTCGGCGCCCACCTGGCCACCGGCAACGATGAAGCCCAGGTGCTCGGTGGCAAACGCGGCCGCCCAATCCTTGTGCCCGTTCGTGTACTTGAAGGTGGCGAAGAACAGCAGTATGGGCAGGAAGTCGAGCAGTATTTTCATGCGGGCGGCAGTTTAGACCTCAGGCTGAGGCGCGGCCCCTTGTAGTCTTGTGCGGCCCAGTTCCAGTGCCAGCCGATGACAGCCCGGCGGCGCACCGGCGTCGGCCGACTGCGCCCGCCACGAGTCTTGAAGGCGTTTTCAAGGGCGTTGTTGCGTGGCCATCAGCTGCAGCACGGCGTCGGGCACGACGCGGCTGAGGGCGTCGCAGCTGGCCAGCTCTTGAATGTCCTCACCGTCACCAGGCTGCGGTGAGACATCGTCCAGCCCGCCGCCCAACAGCAACAGCGGCCGCAACACCGGGGCCAGCGCAGGGTCGCTCCAGACACCGCCCCAGGCGTCGGGCAGCAGGTCCACCGCCTGCAGGAAGCCCATGCACCACTCGCGCGCGTCGGCCCATTCGTCCGCGCCTTGTTCGGCGATGCTGAAGATGGGCTCCCAGCTGTTGGCGCTGTCGTGCAGCTGTTGCGCGAGGTGGCGCAGGTGGCGCAGCGCCAGCACCACCGTGTTCTTGCGCTGGCGCTTGCTGCCGAAGGGGGCCGCCTCGTCGGCGGGCACGGTGTCGCCGCCCCAGATGGCTGGCAGCCAGTCGCCGGTTGGCAGTGCCAGCAGCGCGGCAGGGCCGATCGCAAAGGCGGTCAGGTAGCCGTCCATGCCGTCCAGGCTCATCACCTGGTCGGCATCCATGCGTTGCAGCAGCAGATCGATGGCCTGCAGTTCTTCCGGCGTCAGCGGAGTGACGGGCGAGTTCGGGTCATAGGTGGGGTATTGCACGGGCAGCGGTCTGTGATATTGGTTGGTTGAAGTGTCGCCCATCCCGGCTGGCGCGGCTGCCGGGATTGCCGTTGCGTGCCCGGCCACCTGCCCGGACCACCTGCCCAGCCACCTGCCCAGCCACCTGCGCGGCCAGCGATCAACGGCCGGGTTGTGGCCGCCTGCGGCCGCCGAATGAAGGGGCCGAAGCGGCGCGGCTCAGGGTCCTGACCGGTTGATGGCGGGTTCGCAGGCGTGAATGCGGCAACATCGCGGGCTCTCAACTTCTTGAGCCTTTGCATGTTCCGCGAAAAATACATCGACTACGCCGAGCTCTCCGAGCAGCTGCAGCGCTGGGCCCGGCAACACCCTGGTCTGGTGCATCTGGACAGCATCGGCCGCACCGCCGCGGGCCGGGAAATCCCTATCCTGACCATCGGCCGCGACCCGGGTGAAGCCGGCAGCGCGCGCCCTGCGGTCTGGATCGACGGCAACATGCACGCCAGCGAGGTCGGTGGCACCAGCGTGGCTTTGGCTATTGCCGAAGACGTCATCGCCATCCACCAGGGCGCCAACACCGCAGGCGGCAAACCGCTGCCGCAACAGATGGCGCAGACCATCCGCGAGACGCTGTTCTACGTCGTGCCGCGCATCTCGCCCGACGGCGCCGAAGAAGTGCTCAAGCGTGGCCGCTACGTGCGCTCCAGCCCGGTCAACGACCGCGTCAACCAGGGCCATGCGCACTGGGTGGGCGAGGACTTCAACGGCGACGGCGTCACCGGCTACATGCGCAAGCTCGACCCCGACGGCGAGTTGTCTGAACTGCGCGGCGACGATGGGCAGCCCCTGGTGCCGCCGGTGCTGGTGAGCCGCATGCCCGAGGACGAGGGGCCGTTCTACCGCCTGTACCCTGAAGGCCGAATCGCCAATTTTGACGGCCGCACGGTGCCGGCGCCAGGCTATCTGGTTGACAACCTGTACGACTTCAACCGCAACTTTTCATTCGCCTGGGCGCCCGAGTGGCAACAAGCGGGTGCCGGCCACTACCCGGGCAGCGCGCCGGAAACACGCGCGGTGATGGACTTCGCCACCTGCCACCCCAACATCATGGTGTGGTTGAACCTGCACACCTTCGGCGGCGTGCTCATCAGGCCGCTGGCCGACAAACCCGACAGCAAGATGAACGCCGAAGACCTGGGCGTGTTTGCGCAGGTCGAAGCCTGGATGACCGAGCACACCGGCTACGCCACGGTGAGCGGTTACCACGAGTTCCTGTACGAACCCGACAAGCCCGTGCATGGCAGCCTGTCCAACTACGCCTACCAGCAGCGCGGCGCGCTGGCCTTTGTGGTGGAGTTGTGGGACCTGTTCAAGCAGATCGGCATGGAGCGCCAGAAGCCCTTTGTCGACCACTACTCGAAGGTGACGCGCAAAGACCTTCGCGCGCTGGCCGCTTTCGACCGCCAGCACAACGCGGGACGCATCTTCCGCGCCTGGCAGAAGGTGCAGCACCCGCAGCTGGGTGAGGTGGAGGTGAACGGTTTCGACCCGCGCGTGGGCATCTGGAACCCGCCCTACGAGCGCCTGGCCGACACCTGCAACAGCCAGAGTGCGGCCTTCCTGCGCGTCGCCGCGCTGGTGCCCCGTGTCAGCGTGCAGGTGGTGCGTCAGGAGCCGTTGCAAGGCCACACGCGCATCGAGATTCGCGTTGCCAACCATGGCTATCTGGGTACCTGCGGCCCGGCTTCTGCGAAG
>JBBQMM010000421.1:0-4284 GCA_038328935.1 Burkholderiales bacterium | reverse complement strand
GGGCACCAGCACGACCTGAATTCATGACCATGCCTGAACCTGTTTCCCTGACCGTGCACGGCGTCAATGCGCCAGAGCTGACCGACAGCGCGCCGGGCAGCCACCGCCGCACGCGCAATGGCCGCATCAAGATGCTGCTGGTCTTGCTGGTGTGTGCCGCGCCGGTGATCGCGTCCTATCTGACGTACTTCGTCATCAGGCCCGAGGGCCGCAGCAACTACGGTGAGCTCATGGCGCCCACGCGCGCCTTGCCAGCGCTGCAGCTGCAGCGGCTTGATGGCTCGGTGGTGCCCGCAGCCAGCTTGCGCGGGCAATGGCTGCTGGTGGCGGTGAGCCCTTCTTCATGCAGCGAAGCTTGCGAGAAGCAACTGTTCATGCAGCGCCAGTTGCGGGAAATGCTGGGCCGGGAACGCGAGCGCGTCGACAAGGTGTGGCTGGTCATCGACGGCGGCCCGTTGCCGGCGGCGCTGGCGAGCGCCGTGCAGGCACCGCCAGCGACGACGGTGCTGCGCGCCGATGCGGCTGAACTGGCGCGCTGGCTGACACCAGCCCCGGGCCAAAAGCTGGAAGACCACCTGTACGTCGTCGACCCCATGGGCGAGTGGATGATGCGCCTGCCAGCAGGCGCCGACCCCGCCCGTGCCAAGCGCGACCTGGAGCGCCTGTTGCGAGCTGCTTCGTCCTGGGACTTGCCGGGTCGCTGATGCCTTCTGGAAAAGCTGCAAGATGACTGAGCAGTCGCTGGTCGACCTCGCGCCGCTGGCCAGGCTGGTGTTGCTGGCGTTGGTGCTGGCCTTGTTTCCGCTGGCCTGGGTGTGGCTGCGCAGGCCGCCGCCTGGGGGCACGGGCGCCGCCTACGACGGGCTGCACCGGCGGCTGCAGGCACTGACGGCACTGACGCTCTTTCTGACCTTCGACCTCATCGTCTTCGGTGCTTTCACGCGCTTGTCGGACTCCGGGCTGGGCTGCCCCGATTGGCCGGGTTGTTACGGCGAGGTCAGCCCCTGGGGCGCGCGGGCCGACATTGAGGCTGCCCAGAGCGCGGCGCCCGGCGGGCCCGTGACCTGGAGCAAGGCCTGGATCGAGATGATCCACCGCTACCTGGCGATGACCGTGGGCATGTTGATCCTGGTCATGGCGGTGGTCGCCTGGCGCTCCCGTCGGGGCTTGCCGTTTTCGCCCTGGTGGCCTACTGCCACGCTGGCATGGGTGCTGGTGCAGGGGCTGTTTGGCAAGTACACCGTCACCCTCAAGCTGTACCCGGCCGTGGTCAGCCTGCATCTGGTGGGTGGGCTGGTGTTGCTGGTGTTGCTGGCGGCACAGCACCGCGCGTTCGGGCGCGCGGGCTCGAGTGATCCACCACTGCTTGATACGGGGTTGAGACGCCTGGCGTGGGCCGGCAGCGCGGTGCTGGCACTGCAGATCGTGTTGGGCGCCTGGGTCAGCACCAACTATGCGGTGTTGGCCTGCACGGGCTTTCCCAGCTGCAATGGGCAGTGGTGGCCGGCGATGGACTTCGGCCACGGCTTCACGCTGCTGCGGGGCCTTGGCGAAGGCGCTGGCGGGCGTGGGCTGACACTCGAGGCCCTGGTGGCCATCCACATGGCGCATCGGCTGTTTGCACTGGTGGCCGTGGCCGTGTTGTCGCTGCTGGCCTGGCAGCTGTGGCGCAGCCCGGGCGCGCACCGGCGCTCGGGTGCTCTGCTGGGCGCGCTGTTGCTGGCCCAGGTGCTGAGCGGCATGTCCAACGTCGTGCTCGGCTGGCCGCTGGTGGCGGCGCTCGGTCACTCGGCCGGCGCTGCCGGCCTGGTGCTCATGCTGGCCCTGCTGCTGGCGCAGGGCCGCAGGCGCGCCGGCGCGCCTGCAGCGCCTGCAGCGCAGGTGGCCCTGGCCTCCTAGAATCAGCACCCAGTTCATGGCACAGACGCTTGTCGCTCCCCGCCCGCCCGGCACCCGCTGGGCCCAGTACTACGCGCTGACCAAACCGCGCGTGGTGCAACTCATCGTGTTTTGCGCCGTCATCGGCATGCTGTTGGCGCAGCCGGGCCTGCCCGATATGCGTCTGGCCGCGGCAGCCACGTTCGGCATCTGGCTGGTGGCCAGCGCGGCCGCGGCCTTCAACTGTCTGGTCGAGCAGCACATCGACCGCCGCATGACGCGCACCGCCTGGCGTCCGAACGCCAAGGGCGAGTTGAACAACAGCCAGACCCTGGTTTTTTCGGCCGTTTTGTGTGGCCTGGGCAGTGCGGTCTTGTACGCCTGGGTCAACCCGCTCACGATGTGGCTGACCTTTGCCACCTTCATCGGCTATGCCGTGATCTACACCGTGGTGCTGAAGCCGCTGACACCGCAGAACATCGTCATCGGCGGTGCTTCGGGCGCCATGCCACCCGTGTTGGGATGGGCCGCGATGACGAACCAGGTGGGCTATGAGGCGATGATTCTTTGCCTGATCATCTTCCTGTGGACGCCGCCTCACTTCTGGGCGCTGGCGCTGTACCGGGTCGAGGACTACCGCAAGGCCGGCCTGCCGATGCTCCCCATCACGCACGGCTCTGAATTCACGCGGCTGCAGGTGCTGCTGTACACCATCGTGCTGTTTGCCGCCACCTTGCTGCCGTTTGTGTTCCAGATGAGTGGCTACGTCTACCTGCTGGCTGCCGGGGTGCTGGGTGTGGGCTTCATGGCCTACGCCTGGATGCTGTGGCGCAACTACAGCGACGCGCTGGCACGCAAGACTTTTCGATTCTCCATCTGGCATTTGTCGCTGTTGTTTGCCGCGCTGCTGCTGGACCACTACCTGAACCCATGGCTGATGTCTCTCGCCGCCGGCTGACCCGCGCCTGGGCAGGCGCATTCGGCCTCGGTGCGCTGGCCACCCTGGCGGGCTGCGAACGCCTGCTGCCGGCCGCCGCTTTCAAGGCGGTCGACATCACCGGCGCCAACTACGCGCTGGACTTCGATCTGCCCGACGCCGACGGGCAACGCCGGCACCTGGCCGACTTCCAGGGCAAGCTGGTGGTGGTGTTCTTCGGTTTTACCCAGTGCCCCGACGTGTGCCCCGCGACGCTGCTGGAGTTGGCCGAAGCACGCAAGCTGTTGGGTGCCGACGGCGCACGCGTGCAGGGCGTGTTCGTCACCGTCGATCCAGAACGCGACACTGCGGCGCTGCTCAAGGCCTACGTCGGCACTTTCGGAACCGACTTCGTTGCACTTCGTGGCACACCCGACGAGATCAAGGCCACCGCCAAGCACTTCAAGGTGTACTACGCCAAGGTGCCAGGGCCTGCCCCTGAAAGCTACACCGTGGACCACACGGCTGGCAGCTACGTGTTCGACACCAAGGGCAAGGTCAGGCTGTTCACGCGCTACGGTGTGGGCGCGCAGGCGTTGGCCGACGACTTGAAGCTGCTGCTGGCCCAGTCCTGACACGCGCTCGGGCAGGAAAGCGGCCACGAAGAGCGGCCACGAAGAGCGGTCACGAAGAGCGGTTACGAAGAGCGGCCACGAAGAACGGCCATGAAGAACGGCCCCGAAGGGCCGCCGTGCGGTGCCAGCGCAGCCGCCCGAGCGTGTCGAAGCTCAGGTGGTTTCCAGCGCCTTGCGCATCTTCTTCATGGCCGCCGCTTCAATCTGGCGGATGCGTTCGGCGCTGACGCCGTACTCCGCTGCCAGTTGGTGCAGCGTCATGCCGCCGCTGCTGTCGTCGTTCACCTTGAGCCATCGCTCTTCGACGATGCGGCGGCTGCGGTCATCCAGCGTCAGCAACGCTCCGCCGATGCCGTCGCTGGCCAACCAGTCGCGGTGCACGGCTTCCATGCGCCGCGTCGGCTCGGTGGTGTCGTCGGCCAGATAGGCGATGGGAGCGAAACTCTCTTCGCTGTCGTCGGTCTGCGGCTCCAGCGCCACATCCCCACCCGACATCCGGGTTTCCATCTCCACCACTTCTTCGGGCTTGACATTCAGCTGTCGTGCCACGATCAATACCTCGGCCGGCGTCAGAGTGTTGCGGTGGGTGTCGGCCTCCAGCGCGTCACCCTTCATGCCCTGCTTCATCGAGCGCAGATTGAAGAACAGCTTGCGCTGCGCCTTGGTGGTGGCCACCTTGACCATGCGCCAATTCTTCAGGATGTACTCGTGAATCTCGGCCTTGATCCAGTGCATGGCATAGCTGACCAGGCGCACGCCGTGCTCGGAGTCGAAGCGCTTGACGGCCTTCATCAGGCCGATGTTGCCTTCCTGAATCAGGTCGCCGTGCGGCAGCCCGTAGCCCAGGTACTTGCG
>JBBQMM010000420.1:0-4284 GCA_038328935.1 Burkholderiales bacterium | reverse complement strand
TCCCTTCCAGGGAGAGGGTTGGGGGCGAGGCGGGGGTTTCGAGCCGCATGCGGCGAGCCCGCTAAGCGATGCCGGCTTGCAGGCCGGCATGCGCACTGCAAGTGAGGGTGCAATGCCAGCAAAACAACGACTTGGAAGTTTTGTTCCTCATGAGAGCACCAGAGAGAGCACCAGCGAGAGCACCAGCGAGAGCACCAGCGAGTGCAACAGGACAAGCGCCCTCGAGAGCGTCAGCACACGCGCCCGCAAGTGCACCCACGAGAGCGCCAGGGCAGCCGCCAAGCCAGCCGCCAGGCCAGCCGCCCACACCATCATCAGAGCCACCCGGCGCGGCACTGGTCGCGCCCGCGGCGCGGTCTGTGACACCACAGGCCACTGCCTTCGCCCGTAAAGGCGGCCACCCGGTCGGCAACGGCAGCCAAGCCACGCTGAGTGAGCAGATCGCGCAGCGCCTGGCGCAGCAGATCAGCCAGCGGCTGCTGGCACCCGGCGCGCGGCTGCCCTCGGTGCGCCAGAGTGCGCAGCACCACGGCGTGAGCACCAGCACCGTGGTCGCCGCCTACGACCTGCTGCAGGCGCGCGGCTGGGTGCTGGCGCTGCCGCAGCGCGGATTTTTCGTGCGCGAGTCGGCTGCCGACGTCCGCGCCAGCGCCAGCAATTCCAGCGGCAGCGCTGCCGCGTTGCCGCCGCTGCCACCGCCCGCACCGGTGGACGCCACGGCGCTGATCCGCAGCATGTTCCAGGTGCAGGGCAGCCAACCTTCACCCGGCATGGGCACCCTGCCCGAAAGCTGGCTCGACGCCGCACCCTTGCAACGCGCGCTGCGCCAGGTGTGCAGCCGCTCCAGTCACACCACCGACTGGCTGCGCTACGGCGAACCGGCGGGCGACTCGCGCCTGCGCCAGGCCTTGTCGCAGCGCCTGGCCGACCTGGGCATAGCGGCCACGCCCGAGCAGTTCGTCACCACCACTGGCGCCACGCACGCGCTGGACCTGGTGTGCCGCACGCTGCTGCGGCCCGGCGACACGGTGTTGGTGGACGACCCCGGCTGGGCGACCGAGTTCGCGCGCCTGTCGCACCAGGGCATGCGCTTGCTGCCGGTGCCGCGCGGCGAACACGGGCCCGATCTGGCGGTGATGCAGGCGCTGCTGGAGCAAACACCGCAGCAGCACCGCCCGCGGGTGTACGTCACCGTTTCGGTGTTGCACAACCCCACCGGCGCCTCGCTGTCGCCAGCGGCGGCGCACCAGGTGCTGCGGCTGGCTGAAGCGCACGACCTGACGATCGTCGAAGACGACACCTACGCCTGGCTGGCACCACCGCACGCCACAAGGCTGGCGCAACTGGACGGGCTGAAGCGCACGGTGTATGTCTCGGGCTTTTCGAAGATCCTGACCCCGCAGTGGCGCGTGGGCTACCTGGCCGCTGCGCCTGAACTGGCGCAGCGCCTGATCGACACCAAGCTGCTGACCACGCTGACCACCCCTGCGCCGCTGGAGCAGGCGGTGGCGCTGTTGCTGGAACAGGGCCAGCTGCGCCGCCATGCCGAGCGCGTGACGACCCGCCTGGCCGCCGCCCGCGCCCGCACGGTGCGGCTGGCGCGTGAAGCCGGCTGCGAGTTCGTCACCCCACCGGCTGGCCTGTTCGGCTGGGTCGACGTGGGCACCGACACGGAAGCGCTGGCCCGTGTGCTGCTGCTGGAGGGCTGGCTCACCGCGCCCGGAGCGCTGTTCCACGCCACGCGCAAACCCGGCACGCTGATGCGCGTGAACTTTGCGACTGCGCAGGAGGCGCGCTTCTGGCAGCGGGTGGCGGAGTTGCGCCAGGCGTCGGAGGCTGGGCGGTAGCTGGGCGCTAGCGGGGCGGTAGCGGGGCGCCAGCGGGGCGGTAGCTGGACATCTGCGCTGCACAGCAAACGCGGCAGGCTGCGCGCCGTTCATCGGCGCTGCAGTCGGCTCGTCGCCAGGCTTGCGCAGATGGTCGCACCGGGCGCGCGCAGCGGCTGCGCGCTGCCTACAGTGCACCCATCGAACACCCCGCACCCGCTTCCAAGGAGCCGCACATGAAGACCGCGACCACCGCCCGCATCGCCTCTTTCGCCTTCGCGCTGCTGCTGACCACCGCCACGCTGGCCGGCATCAACGGTCTGGCCGTCAGCGACGCCCCGGACACCCTGTTGGCTCGGGTACACGCCACGCAGCCGGGCTGACCGGCATGCGCCTGCACGGAGGAGCTTTGGCGTGCAGGGCCGCAGCGACGGGAATAATCCCGCCGCTGCAACCGTATGCTCGGGCATGGACGCCCCGCCCGCCTTTTGTCGCCAACTGCTGGACGTCATCCCGCGCCTGCGCCGCTACACGCGTGCGCTGACCTTCGACCCGGCGGCGGCCGACGACCTGTCGCAACAGGCACTGGAACGTGCCCTGGCCCATTGGCGGCAGTTCGACCCGCAGCGCGAAATGGGCGTGTGGCTGCTGTCCATCGCGCACAACGCGCACCTCGACACGATACGTCGCGAGTCCCGCGTTTCGGTCACCGACCCCGCCGATCTGCAGCGCGTGCAGGACGACCGACAGGCCGACAACAGCCACACCCCCGGCCTGCGGCTGGACCTGGAAGCGGCCCTGGCCCGTTTGCCGGCCGAGCAGCGCCAGCCCCTGTTGCTGGTGTGCGTGGAGCAGCTCAGCTATGCCGAAGTGGCCGCGGTGATGCGCATCCCCATCGGCACCGTGATGTCGCGGGTCTGCCGTGGCCGCGCCGCCATGCGCCATTTTCTGGACGGCCACAGCCGAGCGGCGCGCCCGCCATCCGTCACCCAGCTCAAGCGGGTGGTATGAACATGGACGACAAGAACACCAGCGGCGCGCCTGCAGGCCCGATCTCTGAAGAGATGCTCAGCGCCTGGGTCGACGGCGAGTTGAACAGCGAAGACCGCGCGCGCGTGCAGGCCTGGTTGCACGACCACCCGCAGGACCAGACGCTGGTGGGCGCCTGGCGCGCCGACCGCGAGGCGCTGCACCAGCACTTCCAGCCGGTGCTGCAAGAGCCGGTGCCGCCGGCCCTGCTGGCGGCAGCGTCGCGTCGTCGCGACCCGCCACGCTGGGCCCTGGCGGCTGCGGCGGCAGGCCTCTTGCTGACCGGCGCCTTGGTGGGCGGTGGCGGCGTCTGGAAGTGGCAGCAGCAGCGCCACGCCGAGCAGCTGGCCTTGCAGCGGCAGCAGCTGGCGGCCGGCTCGGCGCAGGGCTGGGTGCAGCGCGCGGCTTTTGCGCACAGCGTCTACGTGGCCGAGCCGCGCCACGCGGTGGAAGTCAAGGCGCAGGAAGAGCACCTGTCGCGCTGGCTCACCCGGCGCATCAACGTGCCGGTGAAGCTGTTCGACCTGCAGGCCCAGGGGTTTGAGTTGGTGGGCGGCCGCCTGCTGCCCGACGGCCCGGGCAAGAGCGCGCAGCTGATGTACCAAGACGCCCAGCAACGGCGGGTGACGGTGTATCTGCGCAAGCCCGAAGAAGGCACGCCCGCGGCCTTCCGCTTCGAGCAGCACGGCCCGGTGGGCATGTTCTACTGGGTTGAAGAAGGTGCCGGCTACGCGCTGGTGGGTGCGCTGCCCAAAGAGACGCTGCTGGCGCTGTCGCAGGCCATCCATGCGCAGATGGTGCCCGCATCGGCTGGCGCGGCGGCCTCCGCCGCCCAACCCGCGGCGCCTGCCGCCAGCGGCTCTCGTTAGAACATCACGTCCTGGCAGCGTGGGCGGCGCCCGCGGCCTGGAGGATGTGAGGCTGAGGACGCAAAGCGGCCCCGCCCGTCTGATGCGGAGGAGCCGAGCTTGCTGCTTCCTCCCCCTCTGCCTCTGCCTCTCCCTATGCCTCTGTCTCTGCCTCTGCCTCTCCCTCTCCCTCAGGGAGAGGGTAGGACCTCACTGCTCCCTCTCCCGGAGAGGGTTCGACCTTGCTGCTCCCTCTCCCTCAGGGGAAGGGTAGGAGCTCGCTGCTCCCTCTCCCTCAGGGAGAGGGTTGGGGTGAGGGTGGAATGCCGACCTCGCCCCTCGGCGAACGCAAATCGGCTCCACCATTTCACCCTCACCCCAGCCCTCTCCCTGAGGGAGAGGGAGCAGCGCAGAAGCCCTCTCCTTCAGGCAGAGTGGTTGATCACGTACCCAGGGCTTCCCAGCGCTCCAGCGCCTGCAGCAATTCGTTTTCAATGGCTTCATGGCGCGCCTGCAGCTGCGGCACCAGCTGCGGCTCTTTGGCATACAGGTCGTTGCTGGCCAGGCGCTGATGCAGCGCC
>JBBQMM010000419.1:0-4286 GCA_038328935.1 Burkholderiales bacterium | reverse complement strand
TCAGATTCGCGTGGCTGATGTGGTCGATGCACTTGACAACGAAGTCCACCGGCACGATGTTGATGCGCCCGCCCTCGATGCCCACGCTGGGCATCCACGGCGGCAGAATCTGGCGCATGCGCTGGATCAATTTGAAGAAGTAATAGGGCCCGTCGATCTTGTCCATCTCGCCGGTCTTGCTGTCGCCCACCACCAGCGCCGGGCGGTACACCGTCCACGGCAGCTTGCATTCCTTGCGCACGATCTTTTCGCTTTCGTGCTTGGTCATGAAGTAGGGGTGCTCCAGGCCCTCGGCTTGTTCGAACATGTCTTCGCGGAAGACGCCTTCATACAGGCCTGCAGCGGCAATGCTGCTGACGTGGTGCACATGGCCGGCGCTGATGGCCTTGGCAAAGTCCACCATGTTGCGGGTGCCGTCGATGTTCACTGCCACCTGGCTGTCGGCGTCGGCGCCCAGGTCGTACACGGCGGCCAGGTGATACACCGCGTCGATCTGGCCTTTCAGGGCCTTGATGGTGTCGGCTGCCACGCCCAGCTTCCTGGCCGTCAGGTCGCCGCTGACCGGCACGGCGCGCTTCTTGGCCACGCCCCAGTAGTCGTAAAGAGTGGCGAGCTTGCCTTCGCTGCCGGGGCGCACCAGGAAGTGGACGGCGGCGCCCTTGCGAGCCAGCAAAGCCTTGACCAGGCGCTTGCCGATGAAGCCGGTGGCACCGGTGACGAAGTAGCGCATGCAGACTCCCGTGGTGTGTCTGGCCTGCCCGACTTGTAGGCCTGTCTTGTAGGCGGTGGCGGGCGCCGTGCGCGATGCGCATCGGCGGCCGAGCATAGAGCCCTCTCACTAGAGATTTCGGCTGCGCCCTCCGCGTGGGAACCCTATATTCGGCTGCACGGTGCGGGCCCTGCAGTGGCCGGCGGCGCTTGTCGCGTGGGTCGTGGCACCAGCCGGCGCCGGTGTCTGTGCCGGCATGGCACCGGTGCCGATTGGCACGCTGAATGAACAACTCCAGGAGCATGCACATGGTCAAGAAAATGAAGAGCGCGGCCGAGGCAGGCAGCCCCGCAGCCAGCCGTTTGCTGGACAACCAGCTGGCCAACTCGGTCAAGGAATCGGCGCAGCAGATCTGGCTCGCCGGCATGGGCGCTTTCAGCAAGGCGCAGGAAGAAGGCAACAAGGTCTTCGAGACCCTGGTCAAGGAAGGCATCACCCTGCAGAAAAAAACCCAGGGCATCGCCGAAGACAAGATCAGCGAAGTCACCGGCAAGATGAGCGCCATGGCCGGCACCGTCACCGCCAAGGCCGGCCAGAACTGGGACAAGCTGGAACAGATCTTCGAGCAGCGCACCGCCAAGGCCATGAACAAGCTCGGCGTGCCTACGGCAGCTGACGTCGAGGCACTCGTCAAGCGCGTGGATGAACTGGCCGTGGCGGTGGCCAAACTGTCGAAGTCGAGCCCTGCAAAGGCACCGGTGGCCAGCGCGCGCACCCGCGCCGTGGCGGCCAAAGCGAAGCAGCCCGTGGCCAAGGCCAAGCCGGCGGTGAAGACCACGAAGTCTGCCGTCAAGACGACCAGCCGCGGTGTTGGCAAGACCGGCGGCAAGGCAGGCGGCAAGGCACCCAGCAAGGCCGCCTGAAAGCACGTGACTTGACACAGCCTGGCTTGTGAAGTCGAACGCCGCCGCACAGGCGCCTTCCACGGCGCCTGTGCGCAGCAGTGCTGCCGCGCGTGGCCGCGTCGGCAGCCGCCGCGGCAAGCAGGCCCGGCGAGCGCCCCGCATCGGCGTGGCACTGGCGGGTGGCGGGCCACTGGGCGCCATCTACGAAATCGGCGTGCTGTGTGCGCTGGAAGAGGCCGTGCAGGGACTGGATTTCAATGCACTGGACGGTTATGTCGGCGTGTCGGCCGGCGCGCTGGTGGCGGCCGGGCTGGCCAACGGCATGACGCCGCGGCAGCTGTACAACGCCTTCATCGAAAACGACGGTCCGCGTGATGACATCGTGCGGCCGGGCGTGTTCATCCGGCCGGCGCTGGGCGAGTTCGCCTGCCGGCTGGCCATGTTGCCCGGGCTCATGCTGCAGGCGGGCCTGGGCCTGGTGCTGCGGCAGCGCAACCTGCTGGGCACGCTGGAGCATCTGGCGCGGGCGCTGCCGACGGGGCTTTTCAGCCACGCTCCGCTCGAGGCGCAGATGCACAAACTGCTGCGCGGCAATGGGCGCAGCAACGACTTCAGGCAGCTGCAGCGCCGGCTGGTGCTGGTGGCCACCGATCTGGACAGCGGCGAAACCGCGCCCTTCGGCCTGCCGGGCTGGGACCACGTGCCCATCTCGCAGGCTGCTGCCGCCAGCGCCGCGCTGCCGGGCTTGTTTCCCCCGGTACCGATCAATGGACACTGGTATGTGGACGGCGCGTTGAAGAAGACGCTGCACGCCCGGGTGCTGCTGGACATGGGGCTGGACCTGGTGCTGTGCCTGAACCCGCTGGTGCCCTTCGATGCCCGGCAGACCAAGCGCCACCGCGTGCTGGGCCGGGCGACCAAGCCCATTCCGCACCTGGTGGACGGGGGCTTGCCGGTGGTGCTGAGCCAGACCTTTCGCACGCTCATCCACTCGCGGCTGGAGCTGGGCATGAAGGGCTACGAAAGCAGCCACCCCGACACCGACATCCTGCTCTTCGAGCCCGACCACAGCGACCCCGAGATGTTCGGCTTCAACACCTTCGGCTACGGCCAACGCAGGCAGCTGGCCGAACACGCCTATCAGCGCACACGGGCCGAGCTGCGCTCGCGCCGCAGCGCGCTGGCGCAGCGGCTGGCGCGCCACGGCCTGTTGCTCGACACTGCCGTGCTGGACGACGCGCACCGCAGTCTGGTGAAGAACCGCCGCCGACCTGCTGGCACGCGAGCCGGTCGCGCGCTGCGGCGCCTGGATGAGGTGCTGGACGATCTCGAGCGCTCGTTGCACGACAGGTCCGCTGCCCAGTAACGCGGGCAGCCGACGCCTTCGGCTCCCCACGTTTCTGACCGCCCGTGCCACGGTCGGCCCGCCGAACCCCGTGTGGTGTGGCCGGTGCACGCCGATGCCTGCGTATTCCACGCAACGCGGGCATTGTTCACAGCGGGTCTGCCCGTAACGAGCTGATACTGACTGCGGGCCAGCTCTACCAACCACCATGCCTCCGACCGAACCTGGTACGCGCCCGCAGGCTTCAGCCGCTGCGGGGTCGGCGTCTGCCGAGCACGCGCTGGACCGGCTGCGTGGCCGTCTGATGCGGCAGTCGTTGTCTCATCTGCTCGACCAGGCCCCTGGTGTTCGCCAGGCGTTGCCGCACCTGGCCGCGCTGGAAGCGGCGCTGGAGGAGCATGGGCCTTCGGTGCTGGGCGGCATGTCGCGCCCGGTGCTCGTCAAGTTGTGCAGCCAGCTGTCGGGGTTGCCACTGCCCAACGACGACCCCCCTCTGCATGACCTTCTGGAGCGCCTGATGCGGGCGCTTGAGGCGTCACCGCCCCAGGCCCCGCCTGCGCAGCGCGCGGTGCACCTGCACGACCTGTCTGACTTTCTCACCGACGACAAGCTGATGGTGGCCGACGCGAGCTACACCGACTTTGCCGCTGCCGCTGACGAGATGGCGACGACGCGCCGCGACCCGCTCTGACGGGGAGTCCCGCAGCGCGTGAGCGCTGCATCGCCATGGCCGACACCGGCTCTCCTAAACTGCGGGCTCACCACCCCACGACAGGAGACCCCGACATGACCCAGCTTCGAGCCCGGCGTGGAGCTCACGCCGGGCATCCGTTCGGTGAATGCGGCCGGCCACACGCCAGGTCACACCTGCTACATGGTGACTTCGGGCACCGCCCGGCTCCTGCTGCTGGGCGATACCTTGCATGTGGCGCCGGTGCAGTTTCCGCGGCCCGAAATCACGGTGAGTTTCGACTTCAACCGCGACGAAGCCCGCGCCCGGCGCCGCGCCTTGTTCGAGATGGCGGCACGTGAAAACATCCCGATCGGCGCCGTGCACCTGCCATTCCCGGGCATCGGCCGGCTGCGCGAAAAGGGCAATGCCTTCACGTACGAGCCCTTGCCCTGGCAGTTGTCTTGACCGTTGCCCGATTCCGCCCGCTCGCTGGCGCCGGCTGAAAGCGCGAGCCGAGTCCGGCTTCAGTTCAACTGCAGGTTGCCGCGCCGGATGACGCCGGCCCACTTGTCCAGTTCCACCGGCACGCGCGCCTGCGCCTGCTCGGCGCTGCCGCCGGTGATGACGATGCCCAGCGACGTGAACTTGTCCACC
>JBBQMM010000418.1:0-4289 GCA_038328935.1 Burkholderiales bacterium | reverse complement strand
CCTGGTTGGCTGGTGAACTTTGGTTCTGTCTGCCGCGCCTGCTTGAACAAATTTGCTGCGCTGCAACATGAAACGAAGTATAGGGTCATCCCGCAGACATGCAAGCGGTTTTTGTTGCGCCGCAGCAATATAGAGTGCATTTTCTAGAATCGGCCCGGTGCTGGCCTACCACTCCGACAACTTTGCCTTGCCTTTGCCCGCGGGGCACCGATTTCCGGCAAGCAAGTACCGCTTACTGCGTGAAGCCGTTGAAGGCGGTCTGCCGGGCCTGCGCGTGGTGGAAGCGCCGGCCGCCAGCGACGGCGAGCTGGCCCTGGTGCATGAGCCCGACTGGATCACGGCGGTGGCGGAGGGCACTTTGAGCGCCGCCCAGCAGCGCGAGATCGGCTTTCCCTGGAGCGGGCCCATGGTGCAGCGCTCCAGGCGCTCGGTTGGCGCCACCGTTGCTGCTGCACGCGCGGCTTTGCTGGGCGGCGAGGGACTGGCTGCCAATCTGGCCGGCGGCACGCACCACGCCTACGCGCACAAAGGTTCCGGCTTCTGCGTCTTCAACGATGTGGCGGTGGCGGCACGGCTGATGCAGGCTGAATGGCACCGCGCCCGCCGCAGTTTGCTGCGCGTGTGGGTGATCGATCTGGACGTTCACCAGGGCAATGGAACTGCGTCCATCTTCAGCGGCGACCCGACCGTCTACACCCTGTCGATGCATGGCGCGCGAAATTTCCCTTTTCGCAAGGAAGCCAGTGATCTGGACGTCGAGTTGCCCGACGGCTGCACCGACACGCTGTATCTGGACGCGCTGGACGACGCCTTGTTGCAGTGCTGGCAGGCCCAGCAAGATGCGCCGGGGCTGGCCTTTTACCTCGCCGGAGCAGACCCGCACGAGAATGATCGACTGGGGCGATTGAAGCTGAGTGCCGAGGGCCTTGCAGAGCGCGACCGCCGTGTGTTTGACTTCCTGTTGCGGCGGCGGGTGCCCGTTGCGCTGTCCATGGCCGGCGGCTATGGCCGCGACCTGGCTGTCACGGTGGACATTCAAAAGCGCACCTTGGAGCTTGCATTCGAACATTGGCAACGCTGGGCTGCGCGGCCGAGTGCGGCACAGAGCCTGTAGACAGCCGCGGCAGAATCCCTGCATGTGCAGTCCCCGTCCTGAACCCCTGGCACGCAGCGCCTTCGTTCACTTCGAGACCATTGCCACGCGCTGGATGGACAACGACGTGTATGGCCACGTCAACAACGTCGTGCACTACAGCTTTTTCGATACCGCGGTGAACCGCATGCTGATCCAGCGTGGCCTGCTGGACATCCATGGTGGCGATGTCATCGGGCTGGTGGTGCACACGCAATGCCATTACTTCGACAGCCTGGCCTTCCCGCAGATCGTGCATGCCGGCGTGCGCGTGGGGCATTGCGGCCGCAGCAGCGTGCGCTACGAGCTGGCGCTGTTTGCCGACGAAGCCCGGGTGTGCGCAGCGCGCGGCGAATTGACGCATGTCTACGTCGACCGCGTCACGCGCCGGCCGGTGGCCCTTCCCGAGGCGCTTCGCAAGGCGCTGGAACCTCTGAAAGTACCTGAATGACGACAGCAATTGCGGGCCATGCGACCCTCGACCCTGCGCAGACAGCGCTGGTCGATGCAGCCATCACGTCACGCCACTCGATGCGCGCCTTCCTGCCCACGCCGGTGCCGCGGCCGCTGATCGAGGAGCTGCTGGCCGTGGCGTCCCGCGCGCCGTCGGGCACCAACACCCAGCCCTGGCAAGTGCACGTGCTCACGGGTGGGGCCAGGGCGGCGTTGACGAACGACATCCTGCGCGCATTCAACGACCCCGTCGAACGCGCTCAGCACCGCGAGGCCTACGCCTACTACCCCACCGAGTGGCGCAGCCCCTACCTGGAACGGCGGCGCAAGGTGGGCTGGGACCTCTACGGGCTGCTGGGCATCGGCAAGACCGACAAGCAACGCATGCACGAACAGCACGCGCGCAACTACTGCTTCTTCGACGCGCCGGTGGGGCTGATGTTCACCATCGACAGCGTGATGCAGCAGGGCAGTTGGCTGGACTACGGCATGTTCTTGCAAAGCGTGATGATCGCGGCGCGCGCGCGCGGCCTGCACACCTGCCCGCAGGCGGCCTTCACGCAGTTTCACCGCATCATCGCCAAGCACCTGGACCTGCGGGCCGACCAGGCTTTGGTGTGCGGCATGTCTTTGGGTTATGCGGACTTGTCTGCGGTTGAAAACAGCCTCGTCACCGAGCGCGAGCCGGTGGCCGGTTTTGTCAGGTTTCTGCCATGAACCTGGCATCGCCTTGCTGCTGCCCTTTGCTGTGCAGTTCGGCGTGGGCACGGTGGCTGGGGTGGTGGGGCGGCGCCGTGCTGATCCCGTGTTGATGAGTTTCGTATTCCTTGTCTGAGTGCCGCATGAACCGACCTTGCATCCTCGCTGCCCGAGCCCTCTTCCCTGAGACCGTGGCGCGCTTGCGCGAACACTTCGAGGTCACTGACAACCCCTCGGACACCATCTTCAGCAGTGCGCAACTGGTGGCCGCCTTGCACGGCAAGCAGGGCGCCTTGACCACCGGCAGCGAGCGCATCGACGCCGCGGTGCTGGCCGCATGCCCACAGCTGCGCGTGGTGGCCAACATGGCGGTGGGCTACAACAACTTCGACATCTCCGCCTGCACGGCAGCCGGTGTGCTGGCCACCAACACGCCCGATGTGCTGACCGAGACCACCGCCGACTTCGGCTTCGCGCTGATGATGGCGGCGGCCCGCCGCATGGCCGAGAGCGAACACTTCTTGCGCCGCGGCGAATGGACGAAGTGGTCGTACGACATGTTCACCGGTTCCGACATTCACGGCGCCACGCTGGGCATCCTGGGCATGGGCCGTATCGGCCAGGCCATCGCGCGGCGCGGGGCCTTGGGCTTTGGCATGCGCGTGATCTATCACAACCGCAGCCGCCTGGCCGCTGAACAGGAATCCCCGCTGGGCGCACGCTTCGTCGACAAGGCCACGCTGTTGCGCGAGGCCGACCATCTGCTGCTGGTGCTGCCCTACAGCGCGAGCAGCCACCATGCGATCGGTGCCGCCGAACTGGCGCTGATGAAACCCACGGCCACGCTGACCAACGTGGCGCGCGGCGGCATCGTGGACGATGCAGCACTGGCCGTGGCCCTGCGCGAACGTCGCATCGCAGCTGCCGCGCTCGACGTGTTCGAAGGTGAGCCCAAGGTCCACGCCGAGCTGCTGACCCTGCCCAATGTGGTGCTGACACCGCACATCGCGAGCGCCACGGTGGCCACGCGCCGCGCCATGGCCGATCTGGCGGCCGCCAACCTGATCGCGGCGCTCACGGGTGGTGTGCCGCCGACGCCCATCAATGCCGAAGTTCTGTGGCGGATGCGAGCCGCTTGACGTGGACATGGCCTGAGACAATCGAGACATGTCCCCATGGCCCGATTGGTTGTTCGCAGCGCTGCTGGCGCTGAACCTGCTGTTGTTGATGCTGCTGTGGTTGTGGTTGGCCACGCGGCCCCGAGACAACGGCGCGCTGGAACCCATCGAACGCCTGGAACGCGAACTGCGTGACGAACTCGGACGCCAGGGTCAGGGCACGCGCGGCGATCTGGGCACGTTCCAGCAGATGCTGCTGGCCCAGAGCGGCGACGTGGCGCGCACGCAAAACGAGCAGATCGACGCTTTTCGTGTGCAGCTGGCGGCCACGCAGCAGCAGCAGGAATCGGCGCTGCGCCGCTTTTCCGACACCTTGACCGAGCAGCTGCGCCTGCTCAGCGAAGTCAACGAACGCCGCCAGAGCGAGATGCGACAGGCCGTGGAGTCGCGGCTGCTGGCGCTGCAGGAAGGCAACGAGAAGAAGCTGGAGCAGATGCGTGCCACCGTGGACGAGAAGCTGCACGCCACGCTGGAGCAGCGGCTGGGCGAAAGCTTCAAGCAGGTGGCCGACCGCCTGGAGCAGGTGCACAAGGGCCTGGGCGAGATGCAGGGGCTGGCGCGCGATGTAGGGTCACTGAACCGGGTGCTCAGCAACGTCAAGGCGCGCGGCATCTTTGGCGAGGTGCAGCTGGCGGGCCTGCTCGAGCAGGTGTTCACGCCCGAGCAGTACGCCACCAACGTGGCCACGGTGCCCGGCAGCAACGAGCGCGTCGAGTTCGCCATCCGGCTGCCCGGGCGCGCAGCCAACCAGGCCGGTGACGACACGCCACTGTGGCTGCCCATCGACGCCAAATTCCCGCGTGAAGACTACGAGCGGCTGATGGATG
>JBBQMM010000417.1:0-4321 GCA_038328935.1 Burkholderiales bacterium | reverse complement strand
TGTGAAAGGCCTTGATCCAGAGATAGCCGCTGCTCATGCGGTCATTATGTGGCTGCCGTGAAAGCGGCTCGTCCAGGAGCGCCGGGGCGCTTCACGCGGCTGCCGAGGCGAAAAAAAGGCCCCGGCTGATACCGGGGCCTGCAAGCCTTACCGCTGTCATCACGTTAAGGCACCTGCTCAGGGAGGAAAAGCAGGGAATGACGGCCTCGCGGCTATCATTCAAATGGAACTTTAGCAGAGACCTTAATCAATGAGGTCAATCCAGAACGTTGGTTTTCACCAGATGGTTAAACATAACTTCTAAAGGATGCCGTACAGGCCCGGCTCCTGTGCAGGGCGCCTCGGCTCTTTTCACCTCAGTTTTGTAAACAACTCCTCGCGCGAAACATCCATGCAGCAGCCACCGCCATTTCCTGCGAGCCGACCCCGGCGCCTTCGGCGCGACGCCAGCGCGCGCGCGCTGGTGCGCGAGAGCCGCCTGTCGTGCGACGACCTGATCCTGCCCGTGTTCGTGCTCGACGGCGTCAACCAGCTGCAGGACGTGGCGAGCATGCCCGGCGTGCAACGACGCAGCATCGATACCCTGTTGACAGTGGCTGAAGAATGCGTGCGACTGGGGGTGCCGGTGATGGCCCTGTTTCCGGTCATCGACCCGGCACTGAAGACGCCCGACGGCCGTGAGGCGCTGAACCCGGAAGGCCTGGTGCCGCGCGCGGTGCGCGCTTTGAAGGAGCGCTTTCCCGACCTGGGTTTGTTGACCGATGTGGCGCTCGACCCCTTCACCAGTCACGGCCAGGACGGCTTGCTGGACGAGCGGGGTTACATCATCAACGACGCCACGGTGGCGGTGCTGCGCAAGCAAGCCCTGTTGCAGGCGCAGTCGGGGGTGGACATCGTGGCACCCAGCGACATGATGGACGGCCGCATCGGTGCCATCCGCGCCGAGCTTGAAGGTGCCGGCCTCATCCACACCCGCATCATTGCCTACAGCGCCAAATTCGCCAGTGCGTTCTACGGCCCCTTCCGCGATGCCGTGGGCAGTGCGGCCAACCTGGGCAAGAGCGACAAGAAGACCTACCAGATGGACCCGGGCAACAGTGACGAAGCGTTGCGCGAGGTGGCGCTGGACATCGCCGAGGGCGCTGACATGGTGATGGTCAAGCCCGGCATGCCTTACCTGGACATCGTGCGCCGCGTGAAGGACGAGTTCCGGGTGCCGACCTTTGCTTATCAGGTGAGTGGCGAGTACGCGATGCTCAAGGCCGCCGCGGCCCAGGGCTGGCTGGACCACGACGCCGTGATGATGGAGGCCCTGTTGGCTTTCAAGAGAGCCGGTGCCGATGGCGTGCTGACTTACTTTGCGCTGGATGCAGCGCGCAAGCTGCGCGGTGCCTAGCGTGCAGAGTGTGAGCCTGAGTGGTGGGCCCGCCGCGGGCCCTGGCCGTTGGCCCAGCCAGAGCGCGTGATGCGCATCTTCCACGTCCTGGCGGAGCATTTCACCGAGCTGGCCGAACTGCCTGTCGCCCTGCCTGCCCAGGGTTTCCTTTGGGTGGGCTGTGCGCGCCGGGAATTCGAGGTCAAGGCGCCCGAGGTGCAGTCTGCGTTGCAACGCTGGCAAGCGGGTGCGCTGGTCGACCTTCATGTCTCCGACCTGCTGAACAACCAGTTGCCCAGCCACTACGACTACACCTCGTGGTACGACCTGATGGTGTTTCGACGGCTGGCCGCGGGCGCTGGTTCCGAACGTCTGTTCGTCGACGAGGCCCATGGCACCATGGCCACGGCTCGTCAGGCGCTGCAGGCCATCGACACCAGCCCCGTGGGCTTTGCCGTCTTCGACCGTGTGCTGGTGACGGTGCATCCTACCGATTGCGCTGTGCGGGAACACTTCGCCACCCGGCTCGCGGCCATGGTGGTTGGCGCCGGGTCGGCGCCGAATACGGGCGGCGCCGAGGGCCGCAACGTGGCCCGGCTGCCTGCCAGCCCCGCCGACCTGATGCTGCGCATGGTCAACCACATGGTGGACAGCTACCTTGATCTGCGCCGCCTGTTGACGCGCCAGCTGGCCTACCTGCAGCAACAGCTGCTCAACCCCAAGAGCCGCTTCAACGACTGGCAGCTGCTGCTGGAGTCGCGCAACGCGCTGAACCAGCTGGAAGACACCTGCGAAGACCAGCGCAGTGCGGTGCAGGAATGGATCGACGCGCTGGCCGAGTGGCCCGACGAGACCGACCCGGACAAGCGCCGCGAACGTGAGTTGCTCAGCGTGCGTTCGCGTGACGTGCTGGAACATGTGGAGCGCGTGCTGGGCCACGTGCGGCGGTTGGAGCAGAGTGCAGAAACGGCGGTGCAGATGCACTTTTCGGCGCTCGGCCATCGCACCAACGACATCATGCGCACGCTCACGGTGTTGACGGCCATCTTTCTGCCGCTGAACCTGATCACCGGGTTCTTCGGCATGAATTTCGACGCCTTGCCGCTGATCCATTCCAGCGCGGGCATCTGGGTCACGATGGGGTTGATGGCCACTGTGGCCGCCGTTTTGCTGTACTTTTTCAGACGCAAGCGTTACCTGGGCCGCAGCCAACGATGAACGGCCCTTCGTCGGCCGGCCCCACGCCGCTGCAGCTGTGGGTGTTGGTGCTGTTGACGTTGGTGTGGGGGCTGAACTGGCCGATCATGAAACTGGGCGTCAGCGGCACCGTGGCGCAGCCGCTGACCTACCCGCCGCTGAGCTTTCGTGCACTGTCGATGCTCTGCGGTCTGCCGGTGCTGGGGGTGGCCTTGATGCTGATGAAGGTGCCACTCAAGGTGCCGCGCCAGCAGCTGCCCGAGATCCTGCGGCTGGTGGGGCCCAACATGTTGTTCTGGCATGTGGTGGTGATCATGGCCATCCAGCATTTGAGCTCGGGCCGCACCGCCATCCTGGGCTACACGATGCCCATCTTCACAGCGCTGTGGGGCGTCTTTCTTTATGGCGAGCCATTGCGTCGGCGGCAGCTGGTGGGCTTGGGGGCCGCTGCGGCCGGCGTGGCGCTGTTGCTGTCGAGCGAGCTTTCCAGCATGGCCGGCGCGCCGCTGGCGGCAGGTGCCTTGCTGCTGGCCGCGGCGGTGTGGGGCCTGGGCACGCAGATGCTGCGCCGCAGCACCTCGCCATTGCCCATCCTGACCATCGTGTTCTGGATGACGGCTGTGACAACGTTCGTGATGTGCACGTTGGCGCTGTTGTTCGAGCGTGAGGTCTGGCGAGCGCCGCCACCGCCCACGGCCTGGGCCATGGCCTTCAACGCGGTGGGCGTCTTCGCTTTTGCCCAGGCGGCGTGGTTTTACCTGGCACGCAGCCTGCCGCCGGTGGCGTCCAGCCTGAGCGTGATGATGATCCCGGTGCTGGGCGCGTTCTCCGGCGCCTGGGCATTGGGCGAGACGCTGCACTGGCAGGACTACACCGCGATGGCGATGATGGTGGTGGCGATTGCCACCGCCTTGTGGCGCCGCTGAGGCGCGCTGCGGCGAGCGTGGCTACAACTGGCGCTGCCGCGAATGCAGCTACAACTGGCGCTGCCGCGCCAGGGGCGGGTTGCGCTCGAAGTATCGCTTGATGCCCGAGCTGATGGCCACCACCAACTCTGCCCGGTAGCCCTTGTCGCGCAGCTTGGCCTCTTCCTCCGGGTTGGAGATGAAGGCGGTCTCGATCAGGATGCTGGGGATGTCGGGCGCTTTCAAGACTGCAAAGGCGGCCTGTTCGACCTGGCGCTTGTGCAGTCGGCCCACGCGGCCGATGCGGCTGAGCACCTCGTGCCCGAGTTTCAGACTGTCCTTGACCTGTGCCGTGGTGCTCATGTCCAGCATCGCCTGCAGCAGCTGCAGGTCGCGCACGCTGGCCATGTTGACGCCGCCCACCGCGTCGGCACTGTTCTCGCGCTGCGCCATCCAGCGCGCGGCGGCGCTGCTGGCGCCGCTCGTGCTGAGCGCAAAGACACTGGCGCCGCGCGCTTCGGGCCTGAAGAAGGCATCGGCGTGGATGCTGACGAACAGATCGGCCTGCACGCGCCGTGCCTTGCGCACGCGCTCCTGCAGCGGCACGAAGAAGTCGGCGTCACGGGTCAGCATCACGCGCATGCCGCGCTGCGCGTTCAGCGCGTCGCGCAGCTTCAGCGCGATGTCCAGCACCACGTCCTTTTCGCGCAGCCCGGTGGGGCCGACGGCGCCTGGGTCCTCGCCGCCGTGGCCCGGGTCCAGCGCCACGATGATCAGGCGGTCGACGCGGCGGCGCTCGCTGGCCGTGGGTGGCGTGCTTGTGTCAGGGTCCTGCCCCACCGGC
>JBBQMM010000416.1:0-4322 GCA_038328935.1 Burkholderiales bacterium | reverse complement strand
GGCCAGCAGCACGTCGCGGTAGACGCCGCGCTGCTCCAGCACCACGCCCCAGAACCAGTGGCGCGACAGCGGGTGGCCGGCGCTGGCGTGTTCGTCAGCGCCGGCCTCACGCGCCTCGGCCGCGTCGGCGTGGTTGCTGGTACGGGCGTCGAAACGGAAGTGCGGCCGCACGAACAGCGCCACACCGGTGTAGCGCGCACTGATGTCGGCCATGCGCACGGTCACCGTGCCCTGGCCGGTTTCGGGCAGCAGCACCCGCACTTCGCCACGGCGCGGCGAGCTGGCGGTCAACACGCAGGCGCGGTTGCCCTTCAGCAGCAGGATGACGGGCAACGTGGCGCTGTCGATGGCCTCCAGGGCCACGCGCTGCACCTTGGCGGCCATGCCGGCGCGCGCTGCCGCGCGCTCCACCAGTTCCAGGCCCAGCGGTGCACCGTCCAGCGGCAGTGCTGCCGACAGCGAGGCCCGAGACGCTGACACGCCATGCAGCCGGCAGGTCTCGATCAGGCAGTCGAGCAGTGGGTCGGGTGCGATCAGGTCTTCACGCAGGCGTGCGGCGCCCGGCGTAGCAACAACCGGCGCGCCAGCTGCGCCGGGTTCGGCTTGTGCCGGCGCGCCAGCTGCGCCGGGTTTGGCAGTTGCCGGTGCGGGCTGGGCGCCGGCGACTGGCGCTGCGGTGCTGACGGGGCGGGCGGCGGTCTGGGTGCTCAAATGGCGGGCTCCGTCTGTGCGTGTGCAGGCTTCTTGGGGCGGGTTCGCTCCCTCTGCCGTGAAGGAAGAGGGAGCCCGTGCCTAACGCTGGCTTGAGTGCTGGCTTGAGTGCTGACTTGAGTGCTGGCTTGAGTGCTGGTTTGAGCGCTGGCTTGGCCTTTCAACACGCATCACAACCGGCGTTCACGCACGATGCGCCACTGCCCACGCACCTGCTGCCAGGTCTGCGACAAGTTGTGCACTTCGATGCCGTTGGCCGTCGTCATGCTTTGCAGGAAGCGCGCTTCGATCTGGCCACCAGGCAGGTCCTTCACGGTGACCTCTTCGAGTTCCAGGTCGAGCTCGCCCGTGCCCACCATCTGGCGCTTCTGCTGCAAGGCCCACGCGGCCGGGCTGGCGGCCGCACCCTTGTAGCCGGGCGCGTAGAAGTTGTTGACCGCATTGGCGTCGCGGCTGCGCCAGCTGCGCGCCCAGGCCTGCACGCGGTTGGCCACCGTGGCGGCGCCGGGTGCGGCACCGGGTGTGGCACCGGCTGCGCGCTCGGTCGCCATGCGCTCCGTGCGTTCACTGCGCTCGCGTTCCCGTTCCGCACGTTCCAGGTGAGTGGCGGACAGCGTCGCAGCCGTCAGCGGCGCCATGGCGGTGCCTTGCCCGACACTGCCTTGGGTGGGCGCTGCATACACAGACGCGCCAGAGCTCGGCGCTGCGAAGGTGGTGGCCCCAGGGGCGGCTGCCGCGCCCGCCAGCGGCAGGGTCATGTCGGCGCCGCTGCGCAGCGGGGTCACGTCCACCGCCGTGGCTGGGCAGCGGCCGGCGGCGTCGCCACCGGCCGTCCAGTTGACACCATCAACGGGCAGCAGCGTGCGCGCAATGCCCAGCTGCACGTTCAGCTGCGTCACCGCGGCCAGCGTGCGGGCATAGGCAATGGCGCGGTCGTAGACGGCGTTGGTCAGCGAACGGCGCGCGGTGTAGGCCTCGTTCTCGGCGTTCAACAGATCCAGCAGGCTGCGCTGGCCGATGTCGAACTGCTGCCGGTAGGCGTCGCGGGCACGCTCGATGGCGGCTGAGTTGCGGCCCAGCGTGCTGAGTTGTAGCGACAGCTTGTTGGCGTCGTTGTAGGCCACCAGCGCGGTCTGGCGCACGTCGCGGCAGGCCCTGTCGCGCAGGTCCATGGCCTGCTTCACGGCTTGTTGCTGCTCGCGCACGCGCGCACCGTCGGCGCCGCCGTTGTACAGGTTCCAGTTCAGCAGCAGCTCCACCGAGGCATCGGCCTTGCGGCCATCCACGCCGGCCAGGTTGCGGCCGCCGCCGACGTTGGCTCTTGCGCTGACCTGCGGGTGCATGGCCGACCTGCTGGCCGCTTCGCTGGCCCGAGCGGCGCGCACGCCTTCGATGCCGGAGGCGATGGCCGCGCTGCGCGACAGCGCCTGCTGCACTGCTTCGTCGGCGCTGTTCGGCAGACCGGACTTCAGCAGTTCCACCGCGCCCATGTCCGCCGCCGGCGATTCACCCACGACGCGCTGGTAGCGCGCCGCCACGTCGTGCAGGTTGGACAGTTCGGTGTCGCGGTTGACTTCGGCCAGCGCCAGCCGGGCGCGCGCCTGGTCGAGGTCGACACCGCGGCCGACACCGGCCTTCACGCGCGATTCCAGCTTGGTTGCAGCCTGCTGATGCTGCAGCAGGTTGTCTTCGGCCAGGGCCACCAGCTTGCGCAGGCGCTGCACGTCGTAGACCGCGCGCGTGGCCTCGAGCGCGGTCTGTTCCGATGCTTCGACGAGGTCGAACCAGCGGCCCATGCGGTCGTGGCCTGCGCGCGCCACCTGGTCTCTGGTGGCCAGCCCGTCCCACAGCACCTGCGTCAGCGTCAGGCCGGCGCCGGAGCGGTTGATGTTCTGCGATCCGGCGACGCCGCGCGTCTGCGAGCGCTCGTTGCCGACATCGGCGTTCAGGTCCAGCCGCGGTTTGTAGCCCGCTGCGGCGACGGTCTGGGCTTCGATCTTGCCCAGGTAGGCGTTCAGGCGCGACGTCACGTCGGGGCTCGTCTGCAGCGCCCGCTGGGCGGCACTGCGCGCGGCTTCCAGTGACTGCGATTGCGCCGGCAGGCAGGCCAGCGAGCCCACCAGGGCGGCGGCGGCAAGGGCGGTCAGGCGGGGTGTGTGATGCATGGGGTTTCTCCTTTGACAACTCGGGCTGCAGCGGCAAGCTGCTGGGTGCAAACCCGCCCACGCCGTGACACTCAGAGGCCGCGGTCGACAAGCCTTGCTATCGGCACAGGCGCCAGCGGCTTGAAGGGCGGCACTCGTTCGTCTGGCTATTTGTGAGCAAATGCACGGCCGAGCCGGCACATCTTTCGCGCACATTCACTTGGCGCACGCTTCTTTGGCTCCCGCTTCTTCGGCGGACGCTTCTTTGTTGGAACGCTCCCTTGGCACACATTCACGGCGCGATGCGGTCGAACACCTGCAACGGCTCTGGTTCCGCAAGCTGTAACAGCCCTGACGTAACATTCAGGCGTGATGTGCGCACCGTCTTTTCCTACCCCCCTGTTGCCCCTGCTGCCCCTGCTGCCCACCACCGGGGAACGCCGGTGACGCCCGCGGTGTCGCTGCCCCCGGACCACCCCGAGCGGCTGGCCCTGGCCGACGAGGTCCACACGCGCCCTTCGGCACAGCTGCCCACGCCCTGCTGCATCAGCTATCTGGCGGTGCTGCTGGCTGCCGACGAACGGGCGGCCGAGCAAGCGCACCTGCAGCGGCTGTGTCAGCGCTTCGGTGCCTCGGCGCCTGCGGCAACCATCACCCACTTCAGCGTGCCGTTGGCCACGCTCGCTGGCACGCTGCAGCTCAAGTGGGAACGACACGGCGAGTTTTCTTCGTGGACCTTTTTCGCCGCAGGGCAGCCGGCGGCGGGTGTCGAGCCCGCCGATGCGTTCAGCAGCCCCGCCGCGGCGCTGTTGCCCACCGACTGGCTGCCGGCGCTGCCGGGCCGTGTGTTGGTGGCAGCCAACATCTTGTTGCTGCCCGCAGGGCCTGGCTTGCCGACCGAGGCCGATCTGGCTGGCTGGTTCGGAAGTGAAGTGGTCGCGGGCTCCGAGGTGGCCGACGCCGCTGCACTGGCCTTCACCGACTTCAGGGTGCATGCCGACGGCTTTTCGCGCTTCCTGCTGCTCAGCCGCCGGCTCTCGCCGCGCCGCGCCGGTCGCGTGGTGCAGCGGCTGTGCGAGATCGAGGCCTACCGCATGATGTCGCTGCTGGCGTTGCCGCTGGCGCGTCAGCAGGCGCCCGGCGTGGCGAGCGTCGAAAAAGCGCTGGCGCAGTTGACGGACGACATCGCCCGCGAAGAAGGCGACGACGAAAAGCTGCTGCACGAACTGACGCGGCTGGCCGCAGGGGTGGAGCGCACCGTTTCTGCCAGCCAGTTCCGCTTCGGCGCCTGCCGCGCCTACGCCGATCTGGTGCGCACGCGCATTGCCGAGCTGCGCGAGACGCGGCTCAGCGGCCTGCAAACCCTGGGCGAATTCATGGCGCGGCGCTTCGAGCCCGCGGTGGCCACCTGCCTGACCATGTCGAGCCGGCTGCACGACCTGTCTGAACGCGTGGCGCAGGCCAGCG
>JBBQMM010000415.1:0-4325 GCA_038328935.1 Burkholderiales bacterium | reverse complement strand
CCGATCCTGCAGGTCGAGGACCTGACCATTGCGCTGCCCGCCGGCAGCGACCGCGTCACCGCGGTGCAGAAGGTGTCGTTCAGCGTCGGCCGCGGCGAGATCGTCTGTCTGGTCGGTGAATCGGGCTCGGGCAAGAGCGTCATCGCGCAGGGCGTGATGGGCCTGCTGCCCAAGACGCTGCCGGTCACGCACGGCCGCATCCTGCTGCAGGGTGAAGACATCACGCACGCGCCGCTGTCGCGCCTGCGCGAGCTGCGCGCCACCCGCATGGGCATGATCTTCCAGGAGCCGATGACGGCCCTGAACCCGGTCATGACCTGCGGCGACCAGATCGACGAGGTGCTGGCCGAACACACGAAGTTGACGGCCGAAGAACGGCGGCAGAAGGTGCTGAACATCGTGCGCGAGGTGCTGCTGCCCGACCCCGAGCGCATGGTGGCCAGCTACCCGCACCAGCTCTCGGGCGGCCAGCGCCAGCGCATCATGATCGCGATGGCGCTGGTGCTCGACCCGGTGCTGCTGATTGCCGACGAGCCCACCACGGCGCTGGACGTCACCACGCAGGCGCAGATCCTGAAGCTGGTGCTGGAGCTGCAGCAGCGCCACGGCACCGGTGTGCTCTTCATCACGCACGACTTCGGCGTGGTGGCCGATATCGCGCACCGCGTGGCCGTGCTGCGCCTGGGCGACCTGGTGGAGCTCGGCACCAAGGACGAGGTTCTGAAGAAGCCGCAGCACGACTACACGCGCATGCTGATGGCCTCGGTGCCGACACTGAACACCACCGAGCGTGCGCAGGACGCCAACGCGCCCGTGGTGCTGCGCGTCAAGGGCCTGGCCAAGACCTACGACGACAAAAGCTGGTTCGGCAAGCGCCGCACGGTGCATGCCGCGAAAGACGTGAACCTGGAAATCAAGCGCGGCCAGACGCTGGGCATCGTGGGCGAAAGCGGATCGGGCAAGAGCACCGTCGCGCGCTGCGTGGTGCGCCTGATCGACCCCAGCGCCGGCAGCGTAATGCTGGGCACGGACGAGATCGCCACGCTGTCGGCGCGCGCATTGCGCCCGCTGCGCCAGCGCGTGCAGATCGTGTTCCAGGACCCCTACCGCTCGCTCAACCCGCGCCGCACGGTCGGTGAAGCGTTGATCGAAGGGCCGATGAACTACGGCCTGGGTCGCGATGCTGCGCTGGCCAAGGCGCACGAACTGCTGGGCCTGGTGCGCATGGACGTCAGCGCGATGGGCCGCTACCCGCACCAGTTCAGTGGCGGCCAGCGGCAGCGCATCTGCATCGCACGTGCATTGATGATGGAGCCCGAACTGCTGGTGGCCGACGAGGCGGTGAGCGCACTCGACGTCTCGGTGCAGGCCCAGGTGCTGCGGCTGTTTGAAGAGATCCGCGAGCGGCTGAAGATTGCGATGCTGTTCATCACGCACGACCTGCGTGTGGCGTCGCAGGTGTGCGACACGCTGGCGGTGATGAGCAAGGGCGAGGTGGTGGAATACGGCCCCGCGCACCAGGTCTTTGGCAACCCGCAGCACGCCTACACGCGGGCGCTGTTCGCGGCCGCGCCGGGCCAGCACTTTGCCTTTGGCGGCTGAGGCGCGGGCGCGGTGGCAGCGCTGGGCTGCACGCTGGGCTGAGCGCGCCGCGCTTTGGAGCCCCACCACCCGCGGCCTGCTGTGGACATCGGCCGCCGGGCTGCTGTTCTCGGCACTGAATGCGTGGATGCGTGCGCTGGCGATGGACGTACCGCCCATGCAGAGCCAGTTCCTGCGCTACGCGATGGGCTTGCTGGTGCTGCTGCCGCTGGTGGCCTGGCGCGGCTGGCGTCACTACCTGCCCAAAGACATCAAGGGCCAGTTCTGGCGCGGGGGCATGCACACCATAGGCCTCATGCTGTGGTTTCTGGCGCTGCCACGCATACCCCTGGCCGACACGGCGGCCATCGGCTTCACGGGGCCCATCTTCATCATCATCGGCGCGCGCATCTTCTTCGGCGAACCGATGCACTGGGACCGCTCGCTGGCCATCGTGTTGGGGTTTTTGGGCGTGCTTATCGTCGTCGGCCCGCGGCTGTCGGGCAGCGGCGGCTGGTGGCACCTGGTGATGCTGGCCAGCGCACCCGTGTTTGCCGCCTCGTTTCTGATCACCAAGGCGCTGACACGACACGAAACCGCCGGCGTCATCCTGGTCTGGCAGGCCATCACCGTGACGCTGTTCAGCGTGCCACTGGCGCTGGCCGTGTGGCAAGCCATCACACCGCTGCAGTGGCTGGCGTTCGTGGCCTGCGGCGTGCTCGGCAGCAGCGGCCACTACTGCCTGACGCGCAGCTTTGCGGCCGCCGACATCTCGGCCACGCAGTCAGCGAAGTTTCTTGAACTGCTGTGGTCGGCGTTCTTCGGCTTTGTGATCTTCGGCGACCTGCCCACGCAGACCACGATGCTGGGCGGCGCGGTGATTGCCAGCGCCACGCTGTGGGTGGCCAGGCGCGAGTCACGGCGCGGCAGTACGCTGACGCCGGTGGATGATTCGCGCCTGTAGGGCAACCCGATCAGCAAGCAGATCGACAACCCGATCAGCAACCCGATCAACAACCAGACGACTCGAGCTCAACACACCATGCCCCGCATCCTGATCGCTGGCTACCAGCACGAGACCAATACCTTTGCACCCAGCCTGGCCGACTGGGCGGCGTTCACGCGCGGCGACAGCTTTCCCGCCTTCTCGCGCGGGCCGGCCATGCAGGACCTGATGAGCGGCATCAACATCCCCATCGCCGGCTTCATCGACTTTGCCAAGCGCCAGGGCTGGGCGCTGGTGCCCAGCGCATGGGCCGGTGCCATACCGTCGTCCTACGTGACCGAAGACGCCTTCGAACGCATCGCCAGCGCCATCGTCGAAGACGTGCAAGCCGCGGGTGCATCGGTGGCGGGGCTGGACGCCATCTACATGGACCTGCACGGCGCGGCCGTGGCCGCACACGCGCACGACAGCGAGGGCGAACTGCTGGCGCGGCTGCGCGCCATCGTCGGCCCCAAGCTGCCCATCGTCGCCAGCCTGGACCTGCACGCCAACGTCACGCACCGCATGCTGCACGAGGCCGATGCCCTGGTGAGCTACCGCACCTATCCGCACGTGGACATGGCCGACACCGGTGAGCTGGCCGGCCAGCTGCTGGCGCGGCGCTTCAAGGCCGGGCAGCGCGAGCCGATGCACTTCAAGCGGCTGCCCTACCTGATCCCTTTGAACGCGCAGAGCACGTTCCTCGAACCCGCAAAAAGTCTGTACGAGGAACTGGTGGCTCTGGACGGCGACTTCGGCACCGTGCTGAGCTTCTGCCCCGGCTTCCCGGCAGCTGACTTCGATGAATGCGCGCCCATGGTGTGGGGCCACGGCGCACGTTCCGAGGCCGCCGTTGAGCGGCTGTATGCGCGTGCCGAGGAGCCCGCGCAGTGGCGCGTGACCGTCCTGCCCGCACGCGAATGCGTGGTGCAGGCACTGGCGCTGGCCGAGACGGCGAGCAAACCGGTGGTGTTGCTGTCGCCGGCCAGCGCCACCCCGGCCGGGTGGCGCTGGGCTTGATGTACGACCCCGCTGCGGCGCGCGCGGCACACGCGGCTGGCGTGGGCAGCAGCATCGACATCAGCCTGGGCACTGCGGTGCCCACTTTCACGGGCGAGCACAGCGACGCACCGCTGCGCGGCCGCTTCAAGGTGCGCGCGCTGAGCGACGGCGTGTGCACGCTGAAGGGCCCGATGATGCGCGGCCTGACGGTGCGCCTGGGCCTGTGCGCAGCGCTGGAGATCGACGGCATCCTGGTGGCGGTGGTCAGCGGCAAGAAGCAGTTGCTCGACCGCGAACTGCTGCGCATGCTGGGCATCCATGCCGAACAGATGCGCCTGGTGGTGGTGAAGAGCAGCGTGCACTTCCGCGCCGACTTCCAGCCGCACGCCAGCCACGTGCTGGTGGCCAAGTCACCCGGCCCGATGGCGGCCGACCCTGGCGACCTGCCTTGGAAGCGCCTGCCGGCGACCACGCGCCGCCGGCCTTGAAATTCAGCGTTCGCGCGTCCCGGTTCAGTCCGCAGCCCAGGGGTTGTGCACGGCAACCGCCAGCCCTTCAAAGTGCCGCACGTTGCGCGTGACGATGCCGGCGCGCCGGGCCAGCGCGATGCCGGCAATCTGGGTGTCGCGCATGTCCACCGGGACGCCGGCCTGCTTGCGCTGAAACGCCAGCTTGGCGGCATGTGCAGCAGCAGCGCTGTCAAAGTCCAGCACCCTGCGACCCAGGTCGGTGTCGATCAACTCGGCAAAAGCCTGCT
>JBBQMM010000414.1:0-4330 GCA_038328935.1 Burkholderiales bacterium | reverse complement strand
GTTTCAACCACGGCGTGGCTGAAGCAGGACAGCACATCGGGCGGCAGCGGCCGCAGTGGCCTGCCCTTCAGCAACAGCAAAGTGCCGCGGGCGTGCAACACGTGCAGGGCCGCAACGGTGTGGGCATCGTCGGCCATGAAGGCCGGCACCTCGACCATGAACTGCGGCGGCACCGGTTGCGCCATCACCGCACGCAGCCACGATTCATCGGCGATGTTCAGCGACACCGATGCCAGTTCGCTCGTCACGCCGCCTTTCACGCCGCCTTTCACGCCGCTCGTCACGCCGCTCGTCAGGCTACTCGTCACGCCGCTCGCCGGGCGCGCGGCCACTGCCGCAGACGATGGCTTGGTCGGCCAGGCCCCGGGGTTGCCGTCCACCGAACGCAGCGTCAGCTGCAGCGGCGGCTCGTGGCCCACCGCGCTGGGGGCTCCTGAAACCATCGCTGCTTCGGTGCCGGCGGGTGAAGGCCAGACCTCCTGCAAGGCCAGCAGCAGCGCCACGGCGTCGGGCGCCACATCGGGCCGGCCAGGAGCCACCGTGACGCGGGTGGCCACCACCTGCCGCTTCTTGCCGATGAAAGGGCAGTAGCCCAGGGTCAGGCTGCCGAGTACGGGATGGTTTTGCATGGGACGAGAGGCCCTTGTTGGGGGCGGGTTGAAGCCGGTTTCGGCGCTCAGAAGCTGGGAATTTCAAGCCTCTCAGCGGATGTGGTCGAACAACGACATCTTCTGCACGATGGAATAGGTCTTCAGAGCGGCATCGTAGCCGGTCTGACGGTTCTGAAAGTCGGAGATGGCCTGCAGCATGTCCAGGTCTTCGGCATCCGAGCGCGCACGCTGCGCGTCCAGCGTGGTCTGGCTGAGCCGCTCGCTCATGCCCGCAATGCGGTTGAGTGACTCGCCGCTGCGTGAACGCCAGGCACCCAGGTTGCCGGCGCTGGCGTCGATGTCGCGCAGGCCGGCGCTGACGGCCGCCCCGGCCTGCGCCTTGGTCATGCCCGGGGTGCCCAGTTCGGTGACCACGCGGTCGAGCACGTCGAAGATCGACAGCGTGCCGCCCGGATTGGCCGGGTCTGCCGCTTGCAGCCAGGCCTGCTGGCCGTCGATGGTCAGCGGCGCTGCTTCGCCCGGGGCGGCTCTGGCCTGGCCGTTGGCAGCACCGTAAGACACGCCGCCTGGCGCGTCCAGAAAGGGCGCCTCGTCGGAGCCCTGACCGCCGAAGAGATAGCGCCCGGCACCGTCGCTGCGGTTGGCAATCGAGAACAGCTCGTCGCGCATGCCGCGCAGCACCACGGCAATCGAACGGCGCTCGGCGTCGGTATAGGTGCCGTTACCGGCCGCCACCACCTGCTCACGCACCTGTTGCAGCACGTCGCCGGCGGCGCCCAGCGCCGATTCGGTCAGCTCCATGGCCTGGCGGCTGGTGTCCAGGGCGCGCTGCAGCGATTGGCTGCGCGTCAGCTGCGCCAGCGCGCGCTCGGCCTGCGCCGCCGCCGCCGGGTCGTCGCTGGGCTTGCGCACGCGCTTGCCGCTGGTCATCTGCTCCTGGCCTTCCACCAGCGCTGCCTGGCGCCGCTGCAGCGTGGCCACCGTGTTCTCGAAAGCAAAGGCGGTGGAGATGCGCATGGTGTGAAGACTCGGGTTGCGGCTTGAAAGAGGGCGGGAAGGGCGGCGTGTATGGCGTCATGAAGGGCGGCGGCAGCCAGGGCGGTGACGGTGTGTGCAGCCGACGGCGATCGTGCTGTCAGCAACCCGTGGTCAGCGCCCGGTGGCCTGCAACAGCGTGTCGAACAGAGCCTGCGCCACTTGCAGCACCTTGGCCGCGGCCTGATAGCTCTGCTGGTACTGGATCAGTGCGGCCGCCTCTTCATCCAGGTTGACGCCGCCATTGGCACTGCGGTTCGATTCAGCACTGGTGGCCACCGCGCCCGAGATCTCGGCCGACATCTGGCCGCCCTGGGTGCGCACGCCGATCTCCGACAGCGCCAGCGCCCAGGCGTCGGTGGGCGAACGCCCGCCCACGATGGCTGCGTCGCGCAGCGACAGCAGGAGCAGCGCATTGCCGTTGTTGGTGGCCACCGCGCCGGCGGGCGTGGGCGCCACGCGCAAGGTGTCGCCGGTGCGCGGCACGCCTTCGAGCAGCAGCGAAAAGCCGTTGATGTCGGTCGGGGGCGTGGGCACCGGCTGGCCGGGCGTCCAGGTGCCGCTGCCGCTGGCGAGCACGGCGTTGCCGGCGTCAACCAGGTCCCAGCTGTAGTTGCCGATGTCGTCGGTGAACGTGATCTGCGCCGTGGCACCTGCCACCGGCAGCGGCGTGGTGATCATCTGCAGCGAAGCCACAGCGACCGTGCCCGTGTTGGCGCTGCCCTTGGTGGCCAGCAGCGGCAGTGCCGCAGCCAGGTCGCGCGGGTCGTTCAGCAGGCGCTGCAGGCCGCTGGCAGCGCGCGTCACCGGCTCCAGCAAAAACTGGTCATCGGGCTGCGGCCCGGGCACGCCGAAGTCGATGCGGAAGCCGTCCACGGTGTCGCCATCGGCCACGTTGGTGACGCGGCCATCCATCAGCCGCGTCAGCTGCCAGTTGCCGGGTGCAGACGGGTCTTCACGCAATTCGTAGCTCGTGGCTTCCAGTGCCGCCGGGTCGGTGATGGTCAAGGCCACGCTGCCCACGAAGGCGCCGAAGGCATCGCGAGTGTTGGTTCCGAAACCCAGGGCCCGAGTCGCTCCGGTGGCAAACAGCGCTTGCGACGGCACCTGCCCGACGGGGGCCTGCAGATTCAGGCCGAACATCTGCTGCTCGTTGATGGCGCCCGCCAGCGAGGCCGCCAGGCGCCCGATCAGGTTGCGCCCGACCACCAGGTCATCGTTCTGGTAGCGCAGCAGGCCGGTCAGCTTGCCGCCGCCCAGCGTGGCTTCGTTCATCTTGCGGCTGATGCCGTAGTCGTTGAAGCCGACCGAGGAGCGCTGCGGATCGCTCTCATGCGGCAACAGTTTCAGCTTCACGGCGTCGGTGCCCAGCACCAGCCGCTGGCCGTCGGCGGTGAAGAGGCCGACCGAGCCGTCCTCGGCATCTATGCGCGTGACCTGCACCAGCTGCGCCAGGTCAGCAATCATGCGGTCGCGTGCGTCGAGCAGGTCGTTGGGCGTCTGCTGCGCGCCCTGCGCCATCGCGATGCGCAGGTTCGATTGCGCCACGCCGCTGAGCAAGCCATTGATCTGCGACACCACCGAACCCAGCTCGGCCGTCACCCGCAACTGCGAGTCGTCCATCGCCGTGGACGCTTCGTTGAACCGACCGGCAAGGTCGCCCGCGC
This sequence comes from Burkholderiales bacterium, assembly GCA_038328935.1. Taxonomy (GTDB): domain Bacteria; phylum Pseudomonadota; class Gammaproteobacteria; order Burkholderiales; family Burkholderiaceae_C; genus Rubrivivax. The sequence goes on along the minus strand of JBBQMM010000414.1, from coordinate 1,017 downwards.
GCGCCAGCACCACCTGGCGCGTGGCCAGGTCCGATGGACGGCTGGACATGTCCGAGAGCGCCGCCATCAACTCGCTGCTGGCGTGTCCCAGGCCCATCTCGCCGGGCTTGAACACGTTTTCAAGCTCCTGCAGGTGCTGCAGCCGCGTGGCGTCCATCGCTGCCACGGATTTGGTCGCCGTGGCTTCGCGCGTCAGGAAGACATCGTGCGCGCGGGTGATGGAACCGACCTCGACGCCGCGCCCGTAAAAGCCGCGGCTGGTCATCATGCCCGCCGAAGTTTCCAGGTTCACCTGCTGGCGCGAGTAACCCACCACGCTGGCGTTGGCGATGTTGTGCCCGGTCGTCTGCAAGGCGGCATAGCTGGCCGTCATGGCCTTCACGCCCAGGCCCATCAGGATGGTCGACATCTGCCTCGCTCCGCTTCAGCTCTGCCTGTGCATGAAGCGTCAGGCGACGATCGACCGCTGCAAGCGCAACGTGGTGTTGATCACCTTGGACAACTTGTCGGCGTACTCGGGGTCGGTGGCGTACCCGGCACGCTGCATGTTCTGCGCGAACTTCACGCCACTGTCCTTGGCGCTGCTGTTGGCCGCCTGCGTCTGCTGCACGCCCTTGAGCACGCCCTGGTAGCGCGGGCTGTTGCTCATCAACTGTGCATAGTCGGAAAACGACTCGGCATAGCTGCCGTAGGCGCGAAACTTGGCCATCACGCGCGTGGCCTTGCCGTTGATGAATTCGGTGGTCGGCACTTCGGCCACTGGCCCCTTCCAGCGGCCGCCGGCCTTGATGCCGAACAGGTTGAAGCTCAGCGTGCCGTCGTTATGCTTGATTTCCTTGCGCCCCCAACCGGTCTCCAGCGCCGCCTGCGACACCATGAAGCTGGCGGGTATGCCGCTGGAGGCCTCAACGGTCTTGGCTGCCTCCATGTGCTGCTGCACGAAGCCCGCAGCTCCGCTTTGCGGAATGCGGGTGCCGATGGGCTGGCCCTGCATCTTCTGCGACTGCAGCGGCACGG
>JBBQMM010000413.1:0-4370 GCA_038328935.1 Burkholderiales bacterium | reverse complement strand
CGACCACTACCCCCGTGACCACCGCCCCCGTGACCACCGCCCCCGTGACCACCGCCCCCGTGACCGCCACCCCCGAGACCACCGATGTCGCCTGGCAGGCGCTGCACAGCGCGGCCTGCGCGCCTTATCGCGCGGCCGGTCGCTTTGCCTGGCACTGGGCGCGCGGCAAGCTCGGCCGCGACCCGGTTTTTCGCGGCATGCTGACACGCGGCGATTTGCCGGCCCGGGCGCGGGTGGTCGACATCGGCTGCGGCCAGGGCTTACTCGCCAGCCTGCTGCAAGCCTGCGCCGACGAGCAGGCCGCAGGCCGCTGGCCCGACGCCTGGCCGGTGGCCGCTTCGGCGCGCAGCTACACCGGCATCGAGCTGATGTCCAGCGACGTGGCGCGCGGCCGGCAGGCTCTGGCTGGTATCGCGCTGGCACCGCAGTTTGTCTGCGCCGACATGCGTGAGGCAGCACTGCCGCCCTGCGACGTGGTGGTCATCCTGGACGTGCTGCACTACGTCAACCACGACGACCAGCGGGCCGTGCTGCAGCGGGTGGCGCAGGCGTTGCAGCCGGCGGGCCGGCTGTTGCTGCGGGTAGGCGACGCCGCCAGCACGCGCGGCTTTGCCATCAGCCAGTGGGTGGACCGCGTCGTCACCGGCGTGCGCGGCCACCGCGTGGCGCCCACCTGGGGCCGCAGCCTGCAAGAGTGGCAGGCGCTGCTGGTGCAACTGGGTTTTGCCGTGCAGGCGGTGCCGCAGAGCCAGGGCACGCCGTTCGCCAACGTGCTGCTGGTGGCGCAACTGCAGCCGCGCAGCGCCTGACCCGCACCGCCCCGCACCTTCGACGCCGTATGCGCATAGAGCCTGTTGCCATCACCGACTACACGCTGGTCACCGCGCTGGGCCATGGGCGCGCGCCCACGCTGGCGGCGCTGCAGGCGGGTCGCAGCGGCCTGGCCGCGCAGGACTTCGAGACCGCCGCGCTCGGCACCTGGCTCGGTGTGGTCGCGGGTGTGGACGAGGTGTCGCTGGCGCCCGAGCTGGCCAGCCACGACTGCCGCAACAACCGCCTGGCCGAGCTGGCGCTGCGTGCCGACGGTTTCGGCGGGCAGGTGCAGGCGGCTGCGCGACGCTGGGGGGCGCAGCGGGTGGGCGTGTTCCTGGGCACCAGCACCTCGGGCATCCTGCAGACCGAAATCGCCTACCGTCACCGTGACGCCAGCACCGGCGCGCTGCCCGCCAGCCTGCACTATGCACACACCCACAACACCTATTCGGTGGCCGGTTATGTGCGCGCTGCGCTGGGCCTGCAGGGCCCGGCCCATGTGGTGTCCACCGCCTGTTCGTCCAGCGCCAAGGTGTTTGCCGCAGCGGCGCGGATGCTCGCGCTGGGCGTTGTCGACGCCGCGGTGGTGGGGGGTGTCGACAGCCTGTGCATGACCACGCTGTACGGCTTCAAGTCGCTGGAGCTGCTGGCGCCCGGCATCTGCCGGCCCTGGGACGCGCAACGCGCCGGGCTGTCGCTGGGCGAGGCGGCGGCATTCGCGCTGTTGCAGCGGCAGCATGACGGCTCGTCCGGCCGGGCCTGCGCCGGCTGGCTGCTCGGTGCTGGTGAAAGCAGCGACGGCCACCACATGAGCAGCCCGCACCCCGAAGGCGCCGGTGCCGCGGCGGCGATGCGCGGTGCGCTGGCGCAGGCCGGGCTGCAAGCCGCCGATGTGGACTACATCAACCTGCATGGCACCGGCACACCGGGCAACGACGCTGCTGAAGACCAGGCCGTGTGCGCCGTCTTCGGCGATCAACTGCCCTGCAGCAGCACCAAGGGCTACACCGGACACACGCTGGGCGCCGCCGGCGGCGTGGAAGCGGCCATCGGACTGCTGGTGCTGCAGCATGGCTTCATGCCTGCCGGCCTGAACGTGCAGCAGCCCGACCCGGCGCTGCGCAGCCACTACCTGCTGCAGCCGCGCGAGGGCCCGCTGCAGGTGGTGGCCAGCAACTCCTTCGGCTTTGGCGGCAGCAACGCCTGCCTGGTGCTGGGGCGCGCCCAGCGCCAAGACGCAGGGCTTGCGCAATGAAGGTGCTGCTGCTGGGCGTCGGCTTGTTGGGCCCGGGGCTGGTCGACTGGGCGCAGGGCGCGGCCTTGCTGCGCCGGGGTTTTGTGTCGGCACCCACGGTGGTGCCGGCGCCGCAGTTGCTGCCGGCCACCGAGCGCCGGCGTGCCGGCACCGTCGTCAAGGCCTCCATCGTGGTGGCCGACGAGGCGGTGGCCGCCGCGGGCCTGCAGGCCGCGCTGCTGCCCACGGTGTTCACCAGTTCCACCGGCGACCCCAACAATTGCCACCTGCTGTGCGAAGCGCTGGCGCAGCCCGAGCGGCTGGTGTCGCCCACCCGCTTCACGAATTCGGTGCACAACGCCGCTGCCGGCTACTGGCACATTGCGCTGCACTCGCGCGCGCCGTCCACCAGCCTGGCGGCCCACGACGCGAGTTTTGCCGCCGGGCTGCTGGAAGCGGCCGTGCAGTGCCTGGCGGCGCAGACCCCCGTGTTGCTGGTGGCCTGCGACGTGCCGTACCCCGAGCCGCTGCACACGCTGCGGCCGGTGGCCGATGTGTTTGCCGTGGCCCTGGTGCTGGGGCCACCGGCCGCAGCGGGGGCCGGCCTCAATGCCGGGGCTCTCGCCGGCGCTCTCGCCGGCACTGTCATCGGCACTGTCATCGGCGCCGTGACCGGCACTGTGGCAGGCGCTGTGTCAGGCGCTGTGTCAGGCGCTGTGACCAGCGTACAGCTCGAGCTGAGCAGCGTGCGCCAAGACAGCCTCGCCGTCACGACCACGTGCACCGAGCCGGCCCTGGAGGCCCTGCGCCAGGACATCCCGGCGGCCCGCGCCCTGCCGCTGCTGGTGGCACTGGCTCGGGCGCAGGCGCAGGCGCAGGCGCAGGCGCAGGCGCAGGGCGCTGCCGGCGCCGCTGAAATCCGAGTGGTGATGCAGGGTGCGCCGGGCCAGGCGCTTGACCTGCGGCTGCATGCCGCGCCGCAACGCTAGATGGGCGCTGGCATGACCACGCCTGCCGCTGCGCCACTTGCGCCACCCGCGCCACCCGCTCTGGCCCTGCTGGACCACGCCGGCATCGCCGCGCGCATCCCGCACCACGGGCGCATGTGCCTGCTGCACTCGATGCAGGCCTGGTCGGCCGAGCACATCCTGTGCACGGCCGTCAGCCATCGCGACCCCGCCCACCCGTTGCTGGCCGGTGGCGTGCTCTGGTCGGCCTGTGCCATCGAATATGCGTCGCAGGCGATGGCGCTGCATGGCGTGCTCAGTGCTGCCGAAGGCGCAGCGCCCCGCGCCGGCTTTCTGGCAAGTGTGCGTGGTGTGCAGCTGCTGGTGCCCCGGCTCGACACCGTGCCTGGTGCGTTGCAAGTCGCGGCCTACCGCTTGGCGGGCGATGCGCGCCAGGCCAGCTACCGCTTCGAACTGCACAGCCAAGCCGGTGTTCTGTTGGCGGCCGGCCGCGCGTCGGTGATCCTGGACGCCATGCCCCAGCCCACAGTCTGATCCTGATCCCGACCCCGATCCCGACCCCGACCCCGATCCCGACCTCGAACCAAAGATCAAAAGCCCATGAACCAGAGCCTGCAAGGCAAACGTGCCCTCGTCACCGGTGCCAGCGGCGTGCTGGGTGCAGCCATAGCGCGCCGGCTGGCGGCGCAGGGTGCCAGCGTGCTGCTGCACGGCCACTCCAGGCCCGACGCGCTGCACACGCTGGCCGAAGACATCCGCGCCGCCGGCGGCGCGGCCGAGCCTTGTGTGTTCGACCTCGGCGACGACGCTGCCACCGCACAGGCCGTGGCCACCATGCTGCAGGGCGGGCCGGTGCAGATCATCGTCAACAACGCCGGCATTCACGACGACGCCGTGTTTCCCGGCATGAAGCCCGCGCAGTGGTACGGGGTCATCGACGTGTCGCTGCACGGCTTCTTTCGCGTCACGCAGCCGCTGATGCTGCCGATGATCCGCACGCGCTGGGGGCGCGTCATCAACGTGTCTTCGGTGGCGGCGCTGATGGGCAACCGGGGCCAGGTGAACTACGCCGCGGCCAAGGGCGGCCTGAACAGCGCCACCAAGGCGCTGGCGCTGGAGGTGGCGAGCCGCGGCATCACCGTCAACGCCATCGCGCCGGGCATCATCGCTTCGCCGATGGCCACTGGCGAGGGTGCGGCCTTCGACGCCGAGACGATCAAGCGCCTGGTGCCGGTGCAGCGCGCCGGCACGCCCGACGAAGTGGCCGCGCTGGCGGCTTTTCTGGCAGGCCCCGAAGCGGCTTACATCACCGGGCAGGTGATCTCGATCAACGGCGGCTTGTGCTGAGCAGCGGC
>JBBQMM010000412.1:0-4374 GCA_038328935.1 Burkholderiales bacterium | reverse complement strand
GGGGCGTGTGGGCGAGGTCATCATCCGCACCTGGCAGACGGCGCACAAGATGAAGGTGCAGCGCGGCGCGCTGGCGGGCGAAGCGAAGCCCGGCGGGCTGCCCGCTGATAGCGCACGCAACGACAACAGCCGCGTCAAGCGCTACATCGCCAAATACACCATCAACCCGGCCATCGCCAACGGCATCAGCCATGAGGTGGGCAGCCTGGAAGTGGGCAAGTGGGCCGACATCGTGCTGTGGCGCCCGGCGTTTTTCGGCGTCAAGCCCAGCCTCATCATCAAGGGCGGCTTCATCGCGGCTTCACTGATGGGCGACGCCAACGCCAGCATCCCCACGCCGCAGCCGGTGCACTACCGCCCCATGTTCGGCGGCCACGGCCGCGCTGTGCAGGCCACCAGCCTGACCTTTGTCAGCCAGGCGGCGCTGAACGACGACGTCGGCCAGCGGCTGGGCTTGCGCAAACAGCTTTCAGCGGTGAAAGGCTGCAGAAACGTGAGCAAACACCAGATGCTGCTGAACAACTACCTGCCCAAGATGGAGATCGACCCGCAGACCTACCGCGTGCACGCCGACGGCGTACTGCTGACCTGCGAGCCGGCGACGGTGCTGCCGATGGCGCAGCGGTACTTTTTGTTCTAGGCGCGCGGCAGCAGGTGGGCGCGCAGCCACTGCGCGAACGTGGCTTCGTCCATGGCGCCGGAGGCTACCGCCAGCATCGTGACGACGCTGTCAGCGTCACTGGCCAACAGGTCGTGGCCATTCAGCATCGAAAACAGCTCAACCGCCACAAAAGCGGTTCGCTTGTTGCCGTCTATGAACGGATGGTTGCGTGCGATGCCGCAGCCGTACGCAGCCGCAAGATCGGCCACATCGGGCTGACCGTAGTGCGCCAGATTGCGCGGGCGCGCCAAGGCAGATTCAAACAGACCGGCGTCTCGCATGCCTGCCGCACCACCGTGTTCGGCCAACTGCTCGTCATGCACGGCCAGCATCACGCCGGGGTTCAGCCAGACCCAGGCTTTGTTCATTTCGCCAATTCCCGCAGCACCTGCCGGCGCTTCTTCATTACCTCGCGGGCAGCTGTCATTTGCGTTTCAAAGTCAGCGTCGTAGGGTGTCAGCTTGATGCCTTCGGCTGAATCAGTGACAAACACCGTGTCGCCCTTTTCCAGCTTCAGGCGAGCCAGGATTTCCTTGGGCAGGATCACGCCTACCGAATTTCCGATCTGGGTTAGCTTTAAGGCGATCATGTCAACTCCGATGAAGTTATAACAATTGTTATATTAACCTTGAATGCCAACCGCGGCAACTTCCTGCTGCATGGCAACCGCAACGGCTTGCGCCTGCAGCGAACGCCTTCCTGGCGCAGCACAATCCGCCCATGATCACCGTCAACAAGCTCATCCCCCAATCCCGCGGCCTGGCCGCTGTGCTGCTCAAACGTGCCACCTCGGTGGAGCTGAACTGGGACGTGCGCCAGAAGAGCCGCTTTGACACCGTGGACTCGGCCGGCCGCCAACTGGGCATCTTCTTGCCGCGCGGCACCGTGGTGCGCGGTGGCGACACGCTGGTGGCCGAAGACGGCTCACTCATCGTCGTCAAGGCAGCGCCGCAGCCGGTGCTGGTGGTGCGCCACTGCAGCGCGCACGGCGCGCCCTTCGACCTGATGCGCGCCGCCTACCACCTGGGCAACCGCCACGTGGCGCTGGCGCTGCAGCCTGACCGGCTGCTGCTGGAGCCCGACCACGTGCTGGCCGATATGCTGCGCAGCATGCACCTCCTGGTCAGCGAAGAGGTCGACGCCTTCGAACCCGAGGGCGGCGCCTATGCGGCGGTGCAGGGGCAAGCTCACGAACATGGGCATGACCACGGCGCAGCAGGCGGCTCCGATGGCCACGGCCACGATCACGATCACGATCACTCGCACGGACCTGCGCACGACGACGCAAAAGCCCACGAACACGGGCATGCCCACGCAGCGACGTCCGCTCGCGGCAAGCCCCTGCCCATCCCGGTGAAGGCGAGTTCGGCGCCGCATGTGCACGGCCCTGGTTGCGGGCACGACCACGGCAGCAAGCACGACCACTGACGTGCCGCCGCCGCCGGACAAAGCGCCCACAGTCCGTACCCGGCGCCGGGCGGCTCGCCATGCGTTATGGAGCCGTCCCCGCCTGCCCGGGCCAAGGCCGCCATGGGCCGCGGCCACGCAGTTGCAGTTGATGTGGTTGGCCTCGCCGGCCTTGCCAGTGGGCGGCTTCAGCTATTCGGAAGGCATGGAATCGGCGGTGGACGCTGGCCTGGTGCGTAACGAACAGCAGGCCGGCGACTGGCTGCTGGCGCAACTGCAGCTGGCGCTGGGCCGCTCTGACTTGCCGGCCCTGGCGCAAGCGCACCGGGCCTGCACGGCGCTGGCCGCACACGGTGCTTCAGACGGCGCCCACCAAGCTGCCAGCGAGCAACTGCAGGCCACCAACGATTGGCTGCGCCAGACCCGCGAGACCGCTGAGCTGCGCGCGCAGTCCGAACAAATGGGCCGCTCACTGCTGGACTGGTTGCGCAACGGCCTGCACGGCAACGACTCGCGCCTGGCTGCGGTTTCGGCGCTGCCCGGTGCGCCGCTGTGGCCCACCGCCTTTGCGCTCGCCACCGTTCTGGCGGGCGCCACGGAGCGCGACGCGCTGCTGGCCTTCGCCTGGGGCTGGGCCGAGAACATGGCGCAGGCTGCGATGAAAGCCGTGCCGCTGGGCCAGGCCGCCGCGCAGCGCATGCTGGGCCGGCTGGCCGGGATCATCCCGGTCGTCGTGGAGGCGGCGTTGTTGCTGCCTGACGATGAACGCCAGGCCTTCAGCCCGATGCTGGCCATCCTGAGCGCGCAGCACGAGGCGCAATACTCGCGGCTTTTCAGGTCTTGAAGGCGCGGCGCGCCTGGGCCCTCTGGCGCTTGGGCCTTTCGGTGTTCTGGCAATCGCCGCAAGGCATGCTTCCTGCATCATCCGGGCCATGAACAGCGCCACCCCTTTGCATCACATCCCTCACCGCACCAAAAAGCTGCCCCCCCTGCGCGTCGGCGTTGGCGGCCCGGTCGGCTCTGGCAAGACCACGCTGCTGGAAATGCTGTGCAAGGCCATGCGCCAGCGCTGGGACCTGGTGGTCGTCACCAACGACATCTACACCAAGGAAGACCAGCGCCTGCTCACGGTGGCCGGTGCGCTGGAGCCCGAACGCATCATGGGCGTCGAGACCGGCGGCTGCCCGCACACGGCCATCCGCGAAGACGCGTCGATCAACCTGGTGGCGGTGGACCAGATGCTGCAGCGCTACCCGAATGCCGACGTGGTGTTCATCGAATCGGGCGGCGACAACCTGGCCGCCACCTTCAGCCCCGAGCTGAGCGACCTGACGATCTACGTCATCGACGTGGCCGGCGGCGAAAAGATCCCGCGCAAGGGCGGCCCGGGCATCACCAAGAGCGACCTCTTCGTCATCAACAAGACCGACCTGGCGCCGTACGTTGGTGCGGATCTGGCGGTGATGGAAGCCGACACGCAGCGCATGCGGCGCGGCAAGCCCTACGTGATGACCAACCTGAAGACGCAGACCGGCCTGGCTGAGGTGGTGCGTTTCATTGAAGAGCGCGGCATGTTGACTGAAGGCGCGTCGGCGTGAGTGCGTGGCGCGTTGCCCGCGCTGCCCGCGCCGGCCCGCGTTGGCAGCGTCCACCACGCTAACACTGCAAAAGCACGCATTCATGGGTTGGCTGGGCCACCTGTCGCTGCACTACCGCGTGCAGCAAGGCCGCACCGTGGCGCTGGACCGTCACCAGGGCCCACTTCGCGTGCTGCAGCGCCTGTATCCCGAGGGCGACGCCATCTGCCACCATGTGCTGGTGCACCCGCCCGGCGGGCTGGTGGGCGGTGATGAACTGCTGCTGGATGTGCAACTCGACAGCGGCTCGCATGCGCTCATCACCACCCCGGGTGCCACGCGCTATTACCGCAGCGAAGGGCTACCCGCGACGCAGCGGGTGAACCTGCGGCTGGCAGCCGGCACCAGGCTGGAATGGCTGCCGATGGAGACCATTGCCTACCCTGGATGCGATGGTGCCAACCAGGTCACGCTGGACTTGCAACCAGGCGCCGAAATGATGGGCTGGGACCTGCTGGCCCTGGGTCTGCCGGCCAGCAACGCCCCGTTCGACAGCGGCTGTTTCACGCAGCAGCTGCACTGGCCCGGTGTGTGGCTGGAGCGCGCCCGCATCGACGCCCGGGACCACCTGCTGCTGGACTCAGCGCTGGGCCTGGCCGGCCACCGCGTGCTGGGCACGATGTGGTTCGCTGCCGGCAGCCCGCTCGACGCTGCGCGGCGCAGCGCCCT
>JBBQMM010000411.1:0-4387 GCA_038328935.1 Burkholderiales bacterium | reverse complement strand
GCCACAGCAGCAGTCCCACCACCAGCGCCGTGACGGCGCTGCGCGCGGTGACCGCCGTCGCCACGTCGACGCCGTTGTTGAAGGCCAGCCGCGCCGCCACGTGGTTGGCGCCCATCATGAAGGCGATGAGCAGCAGCGTGGCAAACGCGGTGGTGGACAGCGTGCGGACGGTGGGTGTTGCGGTGGCCATGCGGCATTGTCGGCGCAGCTTGCATCCGGGGGCTGCGCATCCAGCGGTCGCACATCCAGCGGCCAGACATCCAGCGGCCAGACATCAAACGGCCACGCATCAAGCGGCCACACGCTGACCGATAGGCACCGCGGGCCGCTGAAGAGTTGCAGCGTTTCAGCCCTTCAGCCCGTCAGCGCTCGCCCGGATGGCGACTGCTGAATGAACTCAGGTGGGTGCTTTCGCCCAGGCCCGCACGACGTCGCTCAGCACCTCCAGCGGCACCGACCCGGTCTTCAGCACCACGTCGTGGAAGTCCTTCAGCGAGAAGCGTGCGCCCATCGTCTCCTGCGCCTCGTCGCGCAGCTTCAGGATGTGCAGCATGCCCACCATGTAGGCCGTGGCCTGGCCAGGGTTGGCGATGTAGCGCTCTACTTCGTGCGCCGGCAAGCCATAGGCGATGGCTTGTTCCCGCGTCCAGCGCCTGGCGTGCAGCCCGGTGTCCACCACCAGGCGGCGGGCGCGGAAGAGCTGGCCGTCCAGGCCGCCCAGCAGCGCATGCGGGTCGCCTTCGTACCAGCCGTGGTCCAGCGCCAGGCGTTCGGCATACAGCGCCCAGCCTTCGGAATGCGCACTGCCACCACCAAAAATGCGGCGCTGGCGCCACAGCGGCAGGTCAGATTGCTCTTGCTGCAAGGCCAGCTGGAAGTGGTGGCCCGGCACGGCTTCATGCACCACCAGGCTGCGGATACGGAGCAGGTCGTAGGCAGGGCCCGGCAGCGGCATCCAGAACACGCCCGGGCGGCTGCCATCCGGCGTGGGCGTGGTGTAGTAGGCGCTGGCGGTGCGCTCGGTGAGCGCGGGCACGCGCCGCACTTCCACGGGCGCACGCGGCTGCAGATTGAACAGGTCCTGGGATCGTTGCTGGGCGTCTTTCATCGCTGCTGCATAACGCGCCAACAACATAGGACGCGGGTCGGGTTCGGCTGGCGGCTGCAATTCAGCGCGCAGCGCGACCAGGCGCTGCTGCACGCTGCCTTCCTTGCGGCCCAGGCCTTGCAACACGCCGTCCATCTGCGCCTCGATGCGCGCCACCTCGCGCAGGCCCAGCGCGTGTATCTCTTCAGCCCCCAGCGGGGTGGTGGTGAATTCGGCCAGCGTGCTGGCATAGGCTGCGTCGCCCCGCGGCAGCCGCCACAGGCCCACGTCGGCACTGGCGCGCGGCTGCAGCTCGTCCAGAAACTTCAGCAGCCTCTCAAAGGCCGGGCGCACGCGGTCTTGCACCAGCGCGGTGGCCTGGTCGATGGCGGCCTGCCGCTCGTCGGCCGGCAAGCCGGCGATGCGGGCGCTGCGCCGCGACAGGCCGGCCACGATGTCGCTGCCCGCTGCGCCCTGCGCCAGAAAGTCCTGCACCTGCCGGCGTGCCCGCTCCACCACCACGCGCGGGGGCAGCAGGCCCTTGTCGGCGACGCCTTGCGCGTGTGCAATGCCTTCGTCCAGGCGCAGGTCCAGCTGGGCCAGGCGCGACAGGAAGGCCGGCAGATCGGCCGGCTTGCGCAAGGGCTGGTTTTCGGCCAGCAGGCCCACATAGCGGATGTGCGGGCCCCACAAATGGCTGAACAGAAAGTTGTGGTCCTCGAACGGCTGGCCGTCCAATGCGCGCTGCAGTGCAAAACGCAGGATCGCCGCACCCACGCGGTCAGCGCCCTGCAAGGACGCCGGCGGGAAAGCCTGCAGCCGCGCCAACCCCTGGCGCGCCAGCACTGCGCGCCGTTCACGCGCTGCTGCGGTCAGCGGCGAAAGCTGGCTGTCCAGCGCGGCCTGTTCGTCGCCGCTGAAGTACTGCGTGAAGGTGGCCCACTCGGGCGACTGGCGCACCCAGTCGGCAGCAAATTGTTCGCTCCAGGTGGCAAAGGGCGTGGCTGCGAAAGCAGCGCTGGCGCCGGCCGCCAGCAAAGCCACGGCGGCCCAGCGGGCCCATGCGGCAGACCAGCCCGAGCGCTGGCCAGGCCGCGGAACTGAAGCGAGGGCGGGCACACTCAATGGCGCCGGGACCGGGACGAGGAAAGGGACAAACCGTGATTGCATGCGAAACCGCCTTTTCCGCCGACACGAGGCGCCGCGATCACGCGAGCATAAGTGGAGGCCAGAAAACACCGCGCCAACACGCCCATCTGGTGCGCCTCCCCGAGGGCGGGTCCCAGCCCCACATCCAGCCACCCGTCAGAACGCCGTCTTGAACTGCAGACCCCAGGTGCGCGGCTCGTTGATGAAGCCTGTGAGGTTGTCGAAGTCGATACCGCCGACGATGCGGACTTGGTTGGTGATGTTGCGGCCGAACACCGCCAGGTCGTACTTGCCCCGGCCCCAGGTGTAGCCCACGCGCACACCGCCTTCGGTCAGCGCCTTGCCGGTGAACTCGGTGGACTCGTACAGGAAAAAGTTGACCTTGCTGCGATGCACCCAGTCGGTGTAGACGTACATCTCGCCGCTGGCCAGCGGCTGCGTGTACTTCAGCGTGAAGTTCAGCGTCGTCTTCGGCGCCTGCGGCAGCGGGTTGCCGTTGATGTTGGCCTTGCTGTTGTCGCCAACGGGTTGGGGGTCGAGCACCGTGCAGTTGGGGCGCGTCACGTTCTGACCGTTGCCGCACACCGATACGACGAGGTTCGGGTCCTTGATCTGGGTGTCGTTGTAGCCCATGCCGAACGACGCCAGCAGGTTGTCGGTGACGAAGGCCTGCAGGTCGAGCTCGAAGCCCTGCCCCGTGGCCTTCTTGGCGTTGAGCAGGATGTTGGCGTTGTTGCTGCCGCCAACGGCCGTGAGCTGCAGGTCTTTCACGGTGTAGCTGAAGACGCCGAGGTTCAGGCGTGCGCGGCGGTCGAACAGATCGGCCTTGATGCCGGCCTCCACCGAGGTGTTGGTTTCGGGCTTGGCCACCGACTGGTCGTTGAACGCGCCCGCGCCTTGCACGCTGGAGGCGCGGAAACCGGTGGCGGCGCGCGCATACAGGTTGATGGTCTTGTCCAGCGCGTAGGTGCCGCTGAAGTCCCAGCTCAGTTTCTTGTCCGAGGTCTTGGCCGTGGTGGCGCCGAGTGCGGCCAGATTGGCCAGTGTGCAGCGCGGCGGCACCGGGATGGCGCCGATGGTGGGGCCGATGCAGGGCACGAAGGCCGCGCTGTTGTACTCCTCGATGCCGAAGTCTTTCTTGTCCCAGGTGTAGCGCAGGCCGCCGCGCAGTTTGAGCTGATCGGTGGCCGCGTAAGTCAAGGCACCGAACACCGCGTAGGCGTCGTTCTTCTGCTGCACGCGCTGGTAGCCCTGCTGTGCGTTGCCGTTGGTGGGGTCGTAGTCGAAGCTCTCGACCTTATAGTCTTCCTTGAAGTAAAAGAGCCCGGCCTGCCAGTTCAACGGGCCGGCGGCATTGGATTCCAGTCGCAGCTCTTGCGTCCACTGGCTGTGCTTGGGCATGCCGTCGGCGGTCTCGGAGTAGAAGGGAATCGCATTCGCGCCACCGCCGAAGTTGTAGGGCGCGGGGCCGCCGTCGATGTCGCCGCGGCTGTAGGTGTTCACCGATTCATAGCCGGTGATGGCATGCAGCGTGGCAGCGCCCAGGTTCCACTTCACGCGCAGGTTGCCGCCCTGGTTCTGCAGCTCGGCGCGGTTGATGCCGTCCAAGGCCACCCTGCGTTCGTCGAAGGCGGCGACGAAATCGTTGGTGCCGGGCTGGATGATGTTGGCGCGGAACAGGCGCGCCGAACCGTTGTAGTCGCGGGCGTGCAGGTTGACCAGCGCACTGAAGTTCTTGCCGGGTTCGTAGAGCCACTGCACACGCACCGCGTTGTCGCGGTAGCCCTCGAAGTCCCTGGTCGGCCCGGTGGCCAGCGTGTTGTTCACCCAGTCGTCGCGCGTCTGGCTGAGCAGCGAGACGCGAAGTCCCGATTCAGCCGAGGTCGGCACGTTGAGTGCGCCTTCCAGGTTGACGGCGCTGAAGGTGCCGTAGGAAATGCTGCCGTAGCCTTCCGTCTTCTTCAACGAAGGCCGCACCGATTCGAACTTCACCACGCCGGCCGGCGTGTTGCGGCCGAACAGCGTGCCTTGCGGGCCGCGCAGCACTTCCACGCTGGCCAGGTCGAAGGCCGGGAAGCCCTTCAGGATGGGGTTTTCCTGCACGATGTCGTCATACACCAGCGACACCGGCTGCGACGCGTTCAAGCGAAA
>JBBQMM010000410.1:0-4398 GCA_038328935.1 Burkholderiales bacterium | reverse complement strand
ATGATGCGCGCACTGCTTGCACCCAGCACGCGCGCCGCCGACGTGTAGTCGCGCGCTTTCTCGCGGTAGGTTTCGGTGCGCATGTAGTAAGTCATGAAGGTCCAGGAAAACAGCACCATGATCGCCAGCAGGATGCCGATGCGAGCGCCGATGCTGTAGGTGCCGGGGATCACCGAGAACACGATGATCACCATGTACAGGAACGGCACGTTCGACCAGATCTCGATCAGGCGCTGCACCAGCAGGTCGAAGGTGCCACCGAAGTAGCCCATCATGCAGCCCACCGTGATGCCGATCAGGTAGGTCAGCAACGTGAACGCCGCGGCGAAGAGGATCGCCGTGCGAAAGCCGTAGAACAGCCGCGCCAGGATGTCGCGCCCGGTGGAGTCGGTGCCCAGGTAGTGCCCCTGCTGCGGGTTGGGCGGTGTCGATTTGAGGACACCGCCGTAGGCGGTGTTCTCGAAAGGCCCGAACGGAATCGGCGGCATCACCACCAGGTTGGCCCCACCCTCGGCCTGGAAACGTGTCTGCAGTGCGTGGTAGTCCACCTGGCTGCGCGCCGCTTCGCCTTGCAACCCGTATTCGGCACCCAGTTTCACCGCCGCGTAGGTCGGGAACGACCATGTGCCTTCGTAGCGAACGGCCAGCGCCTTGTTGTTCATCAGCAGTTCGGCGCCCAGCGACAGCACCGTCAGCGCCACCAGCAGCCAGAACGAGAAGTAGCCCCGCTTGAGAGCCCGAAAGCGCTTGAGCTTGCGCGCCGTCAGCGGGTTGAGTTTCATCGTGAACTTCAAGTCGAGTTTCGAGACCGGCTTCAGGAAAACCGCACCCGCGGGTCGACCAGCGCGACGAGGATGTCCGACAGGATGTTGCCCATCAGCAGCAGCAGACTGGACAACAGCACCACGCCCATGACGATGGGGTAGTCGCGGTCGAAGATCGCCGTCAGCCCAAGCAGCCCGAAGCCGTTGATGTCGAAGATGGTCTCGATCAGGAAAGAACCGGTCACCAGCAGCGTGACGTTCTGGCCGAAGGTGGTGGCGATCGGGATCAGCGAGTTGCGCAAGGCGTGCCGCGTGACGGCACGGCGAAAGCTCACACCCTTGGCCACGGCCGTGCGCACGTAGTCGGCTGCCAGGTTGTCCAGCAGGTTGTTCTTCACCAGCAAGGTGGTGACGGCGAAGCTGCCCACCAGGTAGCAGGCCAGCGGCAGCGCCGCATGGTGAAAGATGTCCTTGACCTGGGCCCAGGGCCCCATTTCACCGAAGTCCTGGCTCGTGAAGCCGCCCATCGGGAACCACTCCAGGCGCACCGAAAAGAACAGCAGCAACAGCGAACCGAGCACATAACCCGGCACCGCGTAGCCGGCGAAGATGAAGATCGAGGTGACGCTGTCGATGGTGGTGCGGTGCCGGATCGCCTTCAGCACACCCAGCGGGATCGACACCACATAGGTGACGATGAGGGTGACGACGCCGTAGAAGAGCGACACCGGGAAACGGGACTTGATGATGTCCCACACCGGCTCGTTGTAGCGGTAGGAAGAGCCCAGATCGCCGCTGAGGATCTTGCCCACCCACAGGCCATAGCTCACGAGCCAGGGCTTGTCGAAACCGTAGTACTCCTTGAGCTGGGTGAGCTGCTCCTCGGACAGGGCCATGCCCTGGCCCACCGAGCTGGTTGCGCCGGCGCTGATGCTGACCGACTGCGCCTCCATGATGGCGCGCTCCAACGGCCCACCGGGTACCAGACGCGTGATCATGAAGACGAGGATGGTGATGCCCAGCAGCGTGGGCGGCAGCAGCAGCAGTCGACGAAAGAAGTAGCCAGCCATGGACGCCGAAGGTTACAGCATGGCTTTCTCGGGAGGACAAGGAGTTCGAACACTGCCTCTCTGGGCCGCGGCTGGGCTGCGCACGGTGCCGCGGGCTTGCAGATCAGCGTTCGGCGTGGGTATCGGGCCGCTCAAGCGGCGTGCAAGTTGCTGTGACGAAGCATCAGGCCAGGTCGCCGTGAGCCCAGCAGAACCCAAAGCACTGGATCTTTTTACAGATATCCTCGCCCATCTTGGCGCATTTGAACAGCCGCTTGCTACCATCGCGCCATGCAACCGGCCAACGCATCTGACGACTTCACCGCCTTCGTGGCGGGCCGAAAATTCAAGACCATCCTGGCCGACCCCCCCTGGCAGTTTCAAAACCGCACGGGAAAAGTGGCGCCGGAGCACAAGCGTCTGAATCGCTATGGAACCTTGTCGCTGAACGACATCAAGTCACTGCCCGTTGCGCTGGCTGCTGATGACGCATCGCACTTGTATTTGTGGGTGCCCAACGCGCTTCTGCCGGAGGGACTGGCGGTCCTTTCGGCGTGGGGATTCAACTACAAGAGCAACATCGTCTGGTCGAAGATTCGCAAGGATGGCGGCCCTGACGGGCGCGGGGTCGGCTTCTACTTTCGCAACGTGACCGAAATTCTGCTGTTTGGCACGCGCGGGAAAAACGTCCGCACACTGCAGCCCGGTCGGACGCAGGTGAACATGATTGCCACGCGCAAACGCGAACATTCGCGCAAGCCCGACGAGCAATACAAGCTGATCACCGACTGCAGCTCAGGGCCTTACCTCGAACTCTTCGCGCGTGGGCCGCGCCCAGGGTGGGCTGCCTGGGGCAATCAGGCGGACGACAGTTATGCGCCCACCTGGCCTACCTACTCCAACCACTCGCAGGCTGGGTCACAGGCGGCCGTTCAAGCCGCCGCTGCCGCGTCCAGCCAACTTCTGCTGGAAGTCTGAAATCGCAGGGTGACGCATCAAACGCGTCAGGTGCCAGCGGCGAGGTCCTCGTCGGACACGGTCTCCACAGCAGCGCCATCAAACACCAAGATTGACGCCGGCAGCCCAATCAGCAGCAGCGGGCACGGGTTTTCGACGCCACGTTCGACTCGACTCATGAGCTTGGTCCAATGCGTCGTCGCCTGCCCAAACTTGTTGGAGACAAAGTTGTCCACCCAGGCCTGGGCAAAGGGCACCGGTTCAGCCGTTCGATCAGAACGGCGAAGAATGTTGGCTCGCTGCTTTGGCGTCGGCGCCACGCCTTGCGCGGTCAGCGTGTCGATGTCGTGAATGCCGCGCTCGGTTGCGAAGCGCATCACTGCGTCCCACAGCGCGTCCTGCAACGAAGCGCCCCGGGTGATAAGCACGCCCAGACTGATGGCGCCCTCGGCGTGAAGTCGCTTGAAGTTCTCCAGATCACGATCAAAGAACGGATCCTTGTTGTTCCATTCGATCTCGCAGGCAATGACACCTGCGCTGAACCGCTTTACGTGATCGATCTCGTGAGAGGTTGATTCCCGCGGTGTGCCATCGACGGTTTTGGCAATTTCGAACCGGTGCTTGCGCCAGCCGTGTTGCGCCAAGGCTCGACGCAGCCGCTGCGTGAAACGTGTTTCACCGCCGCCGCTGCCGATGATCTCGGTGATGGGCAGCTCCACCAAGCTGAGAACATCGACCAATTCAGCCAATGCGCCTGGGAAGTCGCCTGCCGCGATAGCACCCGCATGCGACAACAGCTTGACGTCAAATTCCTTGTCCAGTAGCGGCTGCAGCGGATGCAATTGGGAGACCGCATGCAGGGATGGTTTTTTTGCCATCGCTCCATCATAGGGGTGAGGCCTGCACCGCTTCGCAGCCAGCGGAAAACGCTTCTTCAAGGGCCGCAAAGACCGAACACCCCGCCAGATCGGCAGGCGCAAAAAAGTATCCGGCCGGCTGATGCAGCCCGAAAGCCGCCTGGCCGCGCACAGCGCCCGGCCGCTGTTCAGCACAAACCGCCGTTGATCGAGATCACCTGCCCGGTGATGTAAGCCGCTTCAGGGCCTGCCAGAAAAGCCGCCAGCGCGGCCACTTCATCGGGCGTGCCGGCGCGCTGCACCGGCACCAGCCGCTTGATCATCTCGGCGTCGAAGGCCGCACCCTCGCCGGTGGCCATCGGCGAAGCGATGATGCCGGGCGCAATGGCGTTGACGGTGATGCCGCGGCTCGCCACCTCCAGCGCCAGCGCCTTGGTGGCGCTGTTCAGGCCGCCCTTGGCCGCGGCGTAGTTCACCTGGCCCCGGTTGCCCATCGACGCCGCCACCGACGACACGTTGATGACGCGCCCCCAGCGCGTGCGGATCATCGGCAGCATCAGCGGCTGTGTGACGCGAAAGAAGCCGTGCAGCGACACGTCGATGACCCCGGGCCCGCGAGCGCGCTAAACACTCGAAGCAAACGGCCGACGTCGTCGAGGGTCCGCAAAAACGGACTCGCAGGCGCCCAACGGCGCGCGAGCAGGTGCCTGCCGCTGCCGCTGCCGCAGCCGCTGCTTCTGCTTCTGCTGCTGATGCCGGCGTCGATTGTGA
>JBBQMM010000409.1:0-4410 GCA_038328935.1 Burkholderiales bacterium | reverse complement strand
TGATGGCGCTGTTCTCCAGCCACCCGCCGATGGAAGACCGTATCCGCGCGCTGCAGCAGTCGCAAGGTAGCTGAGTCGCAAGGTAGCTGACCTGCAAGGCAGCAGGTAGAAGAAAAGGAGAGGCCCGGCGGCAGCGCCGGGCCTCTTTGCTTTTGCGCAGTGGAAGATCAGGGCCCGGTCAGGGCCCGGTCAGGGCCTGACCAGCAGCCGCAGAATTTCGCCCACCCGCTGCCGCGCCACGTCCTCGGCGTGGAAAGGCAACTGCGGCCACTGCTTGGCGGCAAACAGGCGGGTCTGGTCGGTGGCGTGTGCAGACGCGGGGTCGCTGCTCTGGCCGTAGGTCAGGATGGCCTGCGCCAGCGGTCCGCGCTCGTCGAAGGTGACGGTCTGCACATAGCTGCTGCCGTAGTCGATGCGCAGGCCATCGGCCGTGATGCCGGGTGCGTACTGGTTGCCCAGGTTGTTCAACACGCCTTCTGCTTCGGTGCCGCCGTGCAGCGCGATGGCTTCGGCGGTGCCCACCGGCCGCTGCACGCTGCCCAGTGTGGCGTCCAGCGCAAAGCCGGCTGCGCGCACCTTCTTCACGGCCGCAGTCAGGGCGTCCCACATCTTGCCGGCAACGGCAGCATCTTCCATCTTCAGGCCCGCCGGCGTGGCCACCGGCTGGGATTTGTCGAATGGCAGGCGATGCACGCCGGGCACCACGCTGGCAACCTGCCAGAACTCGCGGAAGAGGTGTGCGCCACGCGCCTCGGCGTTGTTGCTGCGGTCCCAGCCGCGCAACGCGTTGCAGCCGTCCCTGGCCTCGGCTGTGGGCGCGCCCGAAGTCGCGGTGCCCGCCGACGCGCAGGCGGCCAGCAAGTCGGGCAGTACCACGCGCGCCATCAGGTTGCGGTTGGCGAACAGCTGCGCCTGCGCGGCCTGGGGGGTCACCGGGCCGCGCGCCACCAACTCGGGCACTTCGATGAGGCCGGAACGCGTGCGCGGGCGGCGCACGATGTCGTCACCGACCAGCGGCGAGATGCCTTCGAAGCGCTGCTCGGGGTGGGTGTAGAAGAAGCTGTCGTTGCTGTTGTGAACCCAGTCGGTGCGAATGGCCAACGGCATGCGCTCGATGGGGGTCAGGCCGGGCACGGGCGAGCGCGGGTCGCGTGCCCAGTTGCAGGCACTCTTGCTGCCGTCGAGCACGAAGATGCCGGCGGGTCCGCGCAACGCAGCCGCTCGCGGGCTGGGCGCACAGGCGGCCAGCAGCGCCGCGTCGACGTCGGGCACCACGCTGACGTCGGTGTACAGGGCATGGCCATGGCGGTCGGCGGCAATGGTGTTGACCCAGGGCAGACCCAGGTTGCGGTGGGCGGCATGCAGGTCCTGCACCTTGGTGGCGCTGGCAAAGGCCAGCCAGCTGTCGGCGCCGCGCGCGTTGCCGGTGTTGGCGTCCTGCAGCGCGTAGGCGCGGCTGTCGGTCCAGGCCAGGCCCAGCCGCGGCGCGGCGATCACCGGGCCCCAGCGCGTGGACCACACGGTCTGCGACTTCAGGCTCACCAGCCCATCGGTGCCGCGCGTCATGGCCGCCACGGTGCGCGCACGCATCTTCTCGGGCTGACCATCGACCAGGTAGCTGGTGGGGCTGCCCGGCACCAGCGCCAGTTCATGCACCGTGAAGCGCTTGCCGGTGGAAACCGTGTGCGACCAGGCCACGTCCTTGTTGAAACCAATGTGCACCACGGCGCCGTGGCCGGTGGAAGCACCCATGACGTCGAAGCGCCCGGGGATCGTCAGGTGCATCTGCCAGAAGCGGTTCGCACCCACCCACGGGAAGTGCGGGTTGCCCAGCAGCAGGCCGCTGCCCGTGCCGGTGCTGTCCTTGCCGAAGGCCCAGGCGTTGGAACCCAGTGGCGGGTCGACGAGGCCGATCTCGCGGGCGGCGGCGGCCACCTGCTCGGCGCTGGGCGGGGCCGGCATCGCCGAGGCCGCCTTGGCCGCCGGTGGCTGCGCGGCCAGCATCGCATCGGCCAGTGCACCGATGCCCGCCTGCACGCTGGTCATCTCGTTCAGGCGGCGCATCTGCGCCAGCGTCATCGGCTGCACCCAGGGCTGGCCTTTGCAGGCCGCAGGCAGGTTGTTGGCGTTATCGGCCAGGTAGCGGTTGTAGCCGGCGACATAGCCGCGCGCCATCGCCTGCGCGTCGGCGCTGGTTTGCGACCAGGCGCGCTCCAGCGCTGCGTCGTCCATGTGGGCGGCGACGAAGAGGTCGATCTGCTCGTTGTTGAGCAGCCGCATGCCCATGCGGGACATGCCCGCAGCGCCAAAGGTCAACGACCGGGCTCCGCGCACGGTGACCAGCTGTTGCGCCGTCTGGCACACGTTGTCCTGCGCGTGCGCGTAGGCCACGCCGTAGGCCAGCGTGTGCATGTCGGGCGCGCTGATGTGCGCTACACCGTAGGCTGTGCGCTGGATGGTCACGGCCTGTGGCGCGGGGCCGCTGGGTGGCGTGGCGCAGGCCGCCAACAGCGCAGCCGTGGCTGCAGTGGCAGCCGTGACATGCAGTCTCTTCATCGCTTGTCTCCGTCTTGTTGTGGCGGCGCTGCACGCCGCGAATGGCCAGATTCTGGCGTGAGCTGTTGTCGTCAACTTTTGACGTCAACCCTTACCGTCAACCCTTACCGTCAACTTTTGTCGTCAGCCCTTGTTCCTGGGCAAGCGCCCCATCAGATAGAACTCGTCATTGGGCCGCATGCCACTGATGTTGGCCATGCGGTTGCTCAGGCCGAAGAAAGCCGTGATGGCGGCGATGTCCCAGATGTCTTCATCGTCAAAGCCGTGGGCGCGCAAGGCGTCGGCGTCGGCCTCTTCCACCAGATGCGATGCGGCACACACCTTCATTGCATAAGCCAGCATGGCACGCTGGCGCGGTGTGATGTCGGCCTTCAACGGGTTGACGGCCACCTGGTCAGCTATCAGCGGCTTCTTCTCGTAGACGCGCAGGATGGCGCCGTGTGCCACCACGCAATAGAGGCAGTGGTTGGCAGCCGAGGTGGCCACGATGATCATTTCGCGTTCGCCTTTGCTGAGCGAGCCCGTTTCTTTCACCAGCAGCGCGTCGTGATAGGCCATGAAGGCGCGCCACTCGGCCGGCCGGTGCGCCAGCGCCAGAAACACGTTGGGCACGAAGCCGGCCTTTTCCTGCACCTGCAGGATGCGTTGGCGCATGTCTTCGGGCAGGTCTTGCAGCTCGGGCACGGGGTATCTGGAAATGGGGGGCGTGGTCATCGCGTGGTCTCCGTCTTGGGGTGTCGGTGAAGTGTGGGTGAAGGAATGTCTCAAGCCTTGAACTGCATCGCGTGCAGCCGTGCATAGAGGCCGCCCAATGCCAGCAGCTGCGCGTGCGGGCCCTGTTCAACCACGCTGCCGGCATCGAGCACCAGCACGCGGTCGGCGTGTTCGATGGTCGACAGGCGATGGGCAATGACCAGCGTGGTGCGGCCCTGCATCAGGCGCTCCAGCGCGTCCTGCACCGCCCGTTCGGACTCGCTGTCCAGCGCCGAGGTGGCTTCGTCCAGGATCAGCACCGGCGCGTCCTTGGCCACCGCGCGGGCAATGGCCAGCCGCTGGCGCTGGCCCCCCGAGAGCTGGTTGCCGTTGTGTCCGATGGGCGTGTCGAGGCCCTTGGGCAGCTGCTCCACGAAGTCCAGCAGATTGGCCGCGCGCAGGGCTTCACGCACGGCTTCACGCGACAGGTCGGCGCCCAGGGCCACGTTGGCCGCCACGGTGTCGTTGAACAGCACCACGTCCTGGCTGACCAGCGCAAACTGCCGGCGCAGCGCCAGCAGCTCCCAATCGGCCAGTGCCACGCCGTCCAGCGTGATGCGGC
The DNA here is from genome assembly GCA_038328935.1 of Burkholderiales bacterium. Lineage (GTDB taxonomy): Bacteria > Pseudomonadota > Gammaproteobacteria > Burkholderiales > Burkholderiaceae_C > Rubrivivax. Next base: position 539 of record JBBQMM010000409.1, on the reverse strand, counting down.
CGCCGCTGGGCTCGATGAAGCGGGGCAGCAGGTTCACGAGTGTGGTCTTGCCCGCACCCGACGGGCCGACGAGCGCCACCGTCTCGCCTGCAGCCACCTGCAGGTTCAGCGACACCAGTGCCGGCGCGGCGTCGGGCTTGTAGCGCAGGCTCACCGCTTCGAAACCGATCTCGCCGCGGGCCCGGCCTGGCGCCGCCTCGCCGTTGCCAGCGGTCGCGCCTTTGCCAGCGGCCGCGCCGCTGCCGGTGTAGGCGCCGCCCTGTTCAACCGGACCCTGTTGCACCAGGTCCAGGCCGCGCTCCACGGCCACCAGGCCGCGCAGCAGCGGCGCCATCACGTCCGACAGGTGTTTGGCCGGTGCCACCAGCTGCAGCATGGCGGTGACGAAGGCGACGAACTCGCCCACCGTGGTGGCTCCGCTGCGACCCTGGGCCATGGCGATCATGATCACCACCGACAGCGCACAGGCCGCGAGTATCTGGGTCACCGGCGTCATCGTGGCACCCGCCACCACCGACTTCATCACCAGACGGCGCAAG
>JBBQMM010000408.1:0-4411 GCA_038328935.1 Burkholderiales bacterium | reverse complement strand
CCGTCTCATAGGTCACCTCGTGCAGCAGGTGGTGGTCGAACTGGCGCTCCGCCGTGTCGTCGAAGGCGCTCGACTCGCGGGCCTGCAGCCAGCCGTGCCGCTGCAGAGCGGGCAGCGCACGGGGTGCAGCGGGGTCGATCTGCGCCAGCGCTGCGTCCCAGAACACGTGGCCCACGATGCTGGCGCGCTGCGCGCCGCTGCGTTCGGCCTCTGGCAGCGCATCCAGCCGTGCTTGCAGCAGGCTCACCAGCGTGGTGGGCAGGCGCAGTTGGATCAGCCGCTGTTCGTCGAACTGCCACTGCAGGCCGTCACGGCGGATGACGCCGTCGTCCAGCAGCCGGCGTAGCAGCTCTTCCATGTAGTACGGGTTGCCTTCGGCGCGGCTGGTGAGCAAATCTCTCAGCACCGGCGGCACCACCGGCAGGCGCTGCAGCAGGGCCGTGGCCAGTGCGTCGCCGTCGGTGGCGGCCAGCGGGGCCAAGGCGATGCGCGTGCCGATCTCGCTGTCGCACCAGGTGGGCCGCCGCTCCAGCAGTTCCGGCCGGCTGTTCATCAGCAACACCAGAGGCAGGTGGCGGCCTTGCGTCATCAGGTGCTGCAGCAGGTCGAGCGAGGCCTCGTCGGCCCAGTGCAGGTCTTCGATGGCCAGCACGAGCGTCAGCACGGATGTGCCGCTGCCAACGTCCTCACCCGCTGGATGAACCTGACGGCACAGACCGCCCAGCCAGGTCAGCACCGCGGTCAGGGCGAGGTCGCGCACGGCGCGGGCGTCCAGGCCGCGCAGGCCCGGCGCGCTGCTGAACTCCAGGCCGATCAGCTGACCGATCAACTGCGCCTGGCGCTCTGCTTCGGCGGGCGTGGCGCCGTCGAAGCCCGGCACCAGGCCGGCCAGCAGTTTGGCGCGCGCGGCCTCGGCGCTGTCACCGTCGGTGATGCCGCAGTGCGCGGCCACCAGCCGGTTCAGCAGGCCCCAGGGGCGCAGGCTGTCGCGTGGTTGGGCGCGGGCGCACAACAACCGCGGAATGCGCGCCGTTTCGGCGTCCAGAACTTCGCGCAGCAGGCGGGTCTTGCCCAGGCCGGCTGCGGCCACGACGGTGATGGCCTGCAGGCTGCCTGCCGCGCCGGGGGCAGCGATGGCCTGGCGAAGGCGGGCCAGCTCGGCGTCGCGCCCGACCACAGCCACGCGCAGGCCTTCCACGCCGCGCTCAGCCGCGCCGGCCTGAAGGGCAACTGGCGCGTCGACCAGCCAGCTCAGCAGCGGCTGGTCCAGCCCCTTCAGTTGCAGCGGCGGCTGTTCAGCGGCGATGAAGCGGCCGCGCACCGGGGCCCAGGTGTCGGCGCTCATGCGCAAGCCCCCCGGCGGGGCCGATTGCTCCAAGCGCGCAGCCACGTTGACGGCGTCGCCGGTGAGCGTGTTGTCGGCCTCGAGGCCGGCGCCGAAGGCGACTTCGCCGGTGTGCACGCCCACGCGCAGGGCAAAGTCCTGCACGACCAGGCGCAGCTTCAGTTGCTCGGCCGACACGCGGCCGGCAGCCAGGATGTCCAGGCCGGCCTGCACGGCCCGCGCCGCGTCGTCTTCATGCGCGCCCTGGGTTCCGAAAGCGGCTTTCAGGCCGTCGCCGTTGAAGCGCAGCACACGGCCGCCATGGGCGCGCACGCAGTCGGCGGCACGCTGCAGCACGCTGCCGAAAAGTTCGAGCGTGTCTTCGGCGTCTAGCCGGCCGGCCAGCGCGGTGGAACCGACGATGTCGGCAAAGAGCACCGTCACCTGCGCCCGGCGCAGCTTGGGCGTTGCATCGGCAGCGGCCAGCAACTGGCGCAGCGGCGCCAGCGCCAGATCGGTCACGGTGTCACCGAGCAGGCCGCGCTGGGCTTCGAGTGCGGCGATGGCCTGGTGCAGGTTCTGCGGATTGGGTTTAGGGGGCAGTGGCGGTGGGGATGGGGATGGGGATGGGGATGGGGATGGGGATGAGCTCATGCGGTAGGAGCATCGCAGATGCCACCAGGTGGCGCAGCGCGGGCTTGCCCGCAGGCTTGACGTCCGGCAAGTGCCATGCAGACCGTCAGCCGTTGGTGCTGGGCGACCTCATCATGAAGGCCGTGACGGCGCCTTTCCCGCACTTCGCCGGGCCTGGCAAGAACGGCCCCAGCCAGGTCAGGATCATGCCGGGAACGATGCAGATCGCCGCGGCCAGCCCGCCGGCCATCGACCGCCAAGGCGGGGCGCGAGCCGAACGGCGGCGATCCTTCACCGGCCGTGAGGCTGCCGAGATCGGGCTGGATGGAGACGTCGGCCGCGGTCGGCTTGGCCAGCGACTGCGTCACGCTCTGCTCGGTGAGGACGGTGCGCCGCGGCACCGGCCAGGCAGACCCTGCGGGCGCTGATCAGCTTGGCGCGAGCCGCGACTGCGGCGGCCCGGCGTCAGTCACTCAGGGGGCCTGGTAAGGCGTGCCGTAGAAGGTGTGCACGCCAGCGGCCCAGGCCTGGTCGCCCATTACTGGCCAGCTGTCCTTGTCGAAGCCCGGCGCGTCGGCCAGGCGCGACTTCGGCACCTTGAGCGTGAAGCGCTTGTTCATGGTGTCGAGCGTCAGCGCGGCCCAGGGCACGGCAAAGAGTTTGTCGCCCATGCCCAGCAAGCCGCCGAAGGACAGCACCGCATAGGCGATGCGGCCGCTGGCCATGTCGATCATGAATTCCTTGATGTCGCCCAGATCTTCGCCGTCGTCGTTGTAGACGTCGTTGCCCATCAGCGTGTCGGCGCCCATCAGTTCAGGGCCGGGGCCGCTGTCCTTGCGCGCGTACATGCCGTAAGTGTCGCGCGTGGTGTAGTTGGTGCTCATGATCTTGCCTTCCGTTGTTGCGTGAGGTTACCGACTGCACGGGCTGTGCAGACGCATGGGCAAGATTGCTGGATAACCGCCGCAGTGTCTGTTCGCTGGCGCACAGGCGCCGGGGCCCGGAAGGGCTCGGCGCGGCACAGCCTCAGCCTCAGCCTCAGGCTTTGTTCAAGGCCGCAGCGTTATCGGCGTCACACGCAGCGGCGGTGCCGATCGACGCAGGTGTCGAGCACCTCCCCGCCGTCGCGCTGCCACCAGTGGCCGGCGGAGAAAATCTCGACCTCGCTGTAGCCGGCAAAACCTTGTCCTTCGATCCAGCCGCGGATGCGCGGGATGTCGATCACGCCGTCACCCATCATGCCGCGGTCGTTCAACAGGTCGGTGGTGGGGGTGAGCCAGTCGCAGACGTGAAAGGCCAGCAGGCGGCTCTGGCCCATGCTGCGGTCTGCGGCGCGTTCGATCTGCTGCTGCAGCAGCGGGTCCCACCACACGTGGTAGACGTCCACCGCCACGCCGAGCGCGCCGCTGCGGGCGGGGTCGAGCAGGTCGCACAGGTCGAGCGCCTGTGACAGCGTGTTGATGCAGGCGCGGTCCGCTGCGTACATCGGGTGCAGCGGCTCGATGGCCAACGGCATGTTGCGATGGCGAGCGTCCTCCAGCAGCGCAGCCATGCCTTCGGCCACTAGCGCGCGGGCGCCGGCGATGTCCTTGTGCGCCGCCTTGCCGGCCAACGCGCCGGGCAGGCCGCCCACCACCAGCACCAGGCAGGCCGCATTCAGCGTGCAGGCTTCGTCCAGCGCGCGCCGGTTGTCGTCGCGCACGGCCTGGCGGCTGGTGGCATCGGTATACGTGAACATGCCGCCGCGGCAGTAGCCCGAGAGTTCGAGACCATGCGCCTTGATGGCCGCAGCGGTGGCCGCCAGCCCTGCAGCGGCCACCTGGTCGCGCCACGGTGCCACGGCGCGTATGCCGCGTGCCGCGCAGGCGTCCAGGATCTGCAGCAGCGGCCAGTCCTGCCCGCGCTGCTTGCGCACCGTGGCGGTGTTGATGGACAGCCAGCGGTGGTCAGGGGTGAAGTCGCGCATGGGGGGGTGGGCTCGGTCGTGGGCTCGGTCGTGGTCGCGGTCGTGGTCAGGAGCCGTTGGATGGGAGGTACCGCCCTGCCAGGCGCTCAGGTCGGCGGGTGATCGGGATACCGGGTTTCGCGCTGCAGCTGGCGGATGATGGCCGCGTTGTCCAGTTCGCCATCGCCGGCGTCGACCGCCGCTTGCAGCAGCGTGGCGTGGGTGTCGGTCAGCGGCAGCCGCTGGCCGGCGGCGCGTGCTGCAGCGCGCATCAGTTGCACGTCCTTCAAGTGCTGGTGTATGCGCGACTGCGGTGTGAAATCGCCACGCACCATCTGCTCGCCCTTGACCAGGGCCGCGTCGGAGCGGGCCGGTGTGGCGAGCACCAGCCTCAGAAAGGCGTCGCGGCCGATGCCCAGCCGCTCGGCCAACACCATGCCCTCGGCCAGCGCGGCGCGGTTCAGGCCCAGCACCAGATTGGTGGCCAGCTTGGCGCGCGCACCCATGCC
>JBBQMM010000407.1:0-4439 GCA_038328935.1 Burkholderiales bacterium | reverse complement strand
CCTCCCCCTTTACTTCGCTCCGTCGGCCACCCGACGCTCGCGGCCATTCACCGGCGGAGCGGCCGATCGAGAAGAGACGGCGATGCAGGATCAGGTCGGTGGGGTGTGCTGCGGAGCGAAGTAAAGGAGGAATTCGATGGTCGCAGACCGGCGAAGGAGGACATGAGCGCAGCAGCACACCCCGCCGGCGCGCGACCGCGCCGCTGCAAAGACGCAAGTACGCAAGCACGCAAGCAACCACGCGAACACGCGAGGTGACTGAACGCCAGCCACCCCCGCAAAGTCAGAGCCAACAGTTCAGCGCCGCAACAGCAAAAGACTGCCGGCGATGATCAACGCCGCTGACGCCAGCGACCACCCGCTGGGCACCTCGCCGAACAACGCGTAACCCAGCGCGGCCGCCCACACCAGGCCGGTGTATTCCATCGGCGCGGCGCGGCTCGCTTCGATGTGCGTGAAGGCCCAGGTGATGGCCAGCAGCCCGCCGGTGGCCAGCGCGCCGATGAGCAGCACCTGCGGCAGGTCGGCCAGCGTCATCGGCGCCCAGCGTACCGCCGTGGGCACCGCCAGCAGCAGCAGGGGCAGCAGGTTCTGCACCAGCAGAATGGTCCACAAGGCATCGCGCTGTGCCTGGTGGCGGGCCAGCACCACCACGCCCGCGTAGGCCACCGCCGAAGCGCCGGCTGCAGCCATGCCGGCGATGCGCGCGCTGCTGCCGGGCGCTCCGCTGGCCACCCACTCGGGCCACAGCGCCACCGCGGCGCCGCCAGCGCCCAGCGCCAGAGACGCCCAGATCCAGCGCGAGGGCCGCTCTTTCAACAGCAGCATCGCCAGCAGCGAGATGAACAGCGGCGCGGTGTAGCCCACCGCCACCGCCTGCACCAGCGGCAGCAGCGTCAGGGCGTGAAACCAGCCCAGCAGCGTCAGCAGCAGCAACACGCTGCGCAGCGCATGCAATCGCCAACGGGCACGCGCCGGCATTGGCGTGCGGAACCAGGCCCACAGGGGCAGCACAAACAGCGAGCCGGCGGCAAAGCGCAGGAAGGTCAGTTGCAGGGCGTCGAAGCGATGCGCCAGTGTCTTCACGGTGGCGTCCATGCCGATGAACAGCGCGGCTGCCAGGGCCACTGCCGCCAGCGCAGCTGTTTTCAAGCCTGTGCCTGCATGGCCTGCACGGTGTCGCGTATCAGGTGCCCGGAGATCGAAAACCGGGGCGGGATGTTCGGCAGCGCATCGATCGCAAACCACTGCGCGTCGGCAATCTCGCTTTCCTGCGGCACGATCTCGCCGCCGGTCCAGCGGGCGGTGAAGGCAATCATCAGGCTGTTCGGGAAAGGCCAGCTCTGGCTGCCGTAGTAGCGCAGGTCGTCGACCTGCACGCCCACCTCTTCGGCCACCTCGCGGTGGATGCACTGCTCGATGGACTCGCCCGCTTCGACGAAGCCTGCGAGCGCGCTGTACATCTGGTTCACGAAGTGTGGCGCGCGTGCCAGCAGCACTTCACCCGGGCGCCACACCAACGCCATCATGGCCGGGCTGATGCGTGGGTAGGCGGTATGGGCGCAGGCCGGGCAACGTCGTGCGCGCTCGCCGGCCTGGTGCTCGGTCGCGGCGCCACAGGCACCGCAAAAGCGATGCGTGCGGTCCCAGTCCAGCACCTGCGCTGCGAGGCTGGCCAGGCCCGCCAGCGGCGCCGACAGGCCCATCATCGCGGCGCGCAGGGGCACGGGCCGCCAGCCGTCGGGCGCTGCCGGCACGCGCAGCGCCCAGCAGTCCACACCGTCCAGTTGGCCCAGATAGTGCCGGGCTTGCGCGTCTTGCTGCCAGCCCTCGGGTTGCAGTGTGCGCAGCAGGGCACCGTCGGGCTCGGGCAGCAGCAGCTTGCCGTCCACGAAGCTCAGGCTCCAGTGCTGCGTGGTGGCTTCGCCCATCAGGGCGCTGGCGGGGGTGAACTTCATGGCAGAGGGCCGGGGCTTGGTGGGTTTGTGGTGTCGTGTGGTGCCGTGTGGTGCCGTGCGGTGCATCGGCATCAGACGGACACCAATGATGCTGCATGAAGCCGGCCGTGCCACCACACCGTTGCCGGCCACGGCCCGGCTGCTGACGGGCGATCACTGCTTGCGCTTCAGTTGACGGCGCGCGTGCCGATATTGCATGGGCACGCACAGCCGCGCGCACTGTGCCCGAAAGCAAAGGAAAGCCATGAAACCCAGCACGTTGGCCGCGACCCTGGCCCTGATGGCCGCCTGCGCCGGCACTGCCGCGCAGGCCGCACCCACCACGCTGGACATGAACAGCCTCGGCTGGGACCTCCACGCGGGGCAGATGACGCAAGGCTTCGAGGTTCGCAGCAGCGGCGGCTTTGCTTTTGTGGGCAATTCCAGCAACTGTTATCCGCAATGTGCCCACAACGGCAGCAACTACGTGTGGAGCGGCGCTGCCACGATCGGCGTGCGGGACGCCAACGGCGCCACCTTCGACCTGACGTCTTTCGACGGCGCTGAAACGCACGTGGGCGTGCGGTCGCTATGGGCCGGCGCCATTAAAGTAGTGGGCCGCTACGCCGATGGCAGCTCGGTGAGCACACAGTTCGTGCTGGACGGCATCAACGATGGCCAGGGTCCGCTGGACGACTTCCAGACCTTCTGGCTGCCCAGCACGTTCAGCGGCTTGACGAACGTGAACTTCAGTGTCGCTGGCGGCCGATATGGGCAGTTCGCAGTGGACAACATCGTGCTCAACGGCAGTTTCCAGTCGTTGAGCAGCACACTTGCAGCCGCCTCGTTGCCCGAGCCGGGCAGCCTGGTGCTGAGCAGCGTGGCGCTGCTGCTGGCCGCTGGCGCCTGGCGGCTGCAACGCAGTCGCCGCTCGAGGCCAGGGCCGGTCTCCTGATGCCCGGTTGCAGCGCGCGGCACGGTAGCGAGCCGCGCAGCATCGCAGCTTCCTGCACGACAGCTCTCTACACCACGGCTTGCTCCACCACGGCTCCCTACATCACGGCGCCAAGTTGCCAGGGCACAAACTCGTTTTGTCCGTAGCCGTGCAGTTCGCTCTTGGTGCTGCGGCCCGACGCCGTGGCGAGCATCAGCTGGAAGATGCGTTCGCCCACGGCGTCCACCGTGTCGAGGCCCTCGACGATGCCGCCGCAGTCGATGTCGATGTCGTCTTCCTGCATGCGCCACAGCGCGGTGTTGGTACTGAGTTTCAGTGAAGGCGAAGGCGCGCAGCCGTAGGCCGAGCCGCGCCCGGTGGTGAAGCAGATGAGGTTGGCGCCCCCAGCCACCTGGCCGGTGGCCGACACCGGGTCGTAGCCCGGGGTGTCCATGTAGACGAAGCCCTTGGCGCTGACGCGCTCGGCAAACTCCACCACGTCCACCAGCTTGGTGGTGCCGCTCTTGGCAATCGCGCCCAGGCTCTTTTCCAGAATGGTGGTCAAACCACCGGCCTTGTTGCCGGCAGAAGGGTTGTTGTCCATCTGCATGCCGTTGCGCGCGGTGTAGGACTCCCACCACTGGATGCGTGCGCGCAGCTTGTCAGAAACCGCGGTGCTCACGGCGCGGCGCGTCAGCAGGTGTTCGCCGCCGTAGATTTCGGGCGTTTCGCTCAGGATGGCGGTGCCGCCGTGGCGCACCAGGCGGTCCACCGCGGCGCCCAGTGCCGGGTTGGCGCTGATGCCGCTGTAGCCGTCGCTGCCGCCGCACTGCAGGCCCACCACCAGGTGGCTGGCCGGCACGGGCACGCGCTGCACCTGGTTGGCATGCGGCAGCATGCGCTTGATCTCTTCGATGCCGCGCGCCACGGTCTTGGTGGTGCCACCGGTGTCCTGGATGTTGAAGGTGACGAGCCAGGCGCCTTCTTGCAGGCCCTCTTGCGCCACCAGGCCCTGGATCTGGTTGGTCTCGCAGCCCAGGCCCACCACCAGCACGGCGGCGAAGTTGGCATGCCGTGCATAGCCGCCCAGCGTGCGGCGCAGCACCTGCAGTTCTTCGCCATCGGCGGCGGTGGCGCAGCCCATGCCGTGCGTCAGCGCCACCACGCCGTCGACGTTGGGGAAAGCCGCCAGCGGCGAATCTTCGTCAGGGCGGTGGCTGTCGCGCTTGAAGTAGTCGGCGATGGCGCGCGCCGCGGTCGCGCTGCAGTTCACGCTGGTCAGTACACCGATGTAGTTGCGCGTGGCGACGCGGCCGACGCGCCGCTCGTAACCCATGAACGTGGCGGGCTCGGCCACGTAGGCCGTGCGCGAGACGCCGGCGCCGGGCTCGTGCGTGCGCTCGAAGCTGCTGAAGGCCAGGTTGTGCGTGTGCACGTGCTGGCCCGGCGCGATGGGCTGGGTGGCCGTGCAGATCAGCTCGGGGTAGCTCAGCAACAGCAAAACCGAAACGATGCAGCCGGTCTGAGCCAACTTCAAGAGCCTCAACAGGCACTTGACGGTCACGCCT
>JBBQMM010000406.1:0-4440 GCA_038328935.1 Burkholderiales bacterium | reverse complement strand
ACCGCGCGTGCCGTCAGCTGCTCGGCCTGCGCGACGCGGATGATCTCGGACAGCGTCATGCCCTGCGGCATGGCGCCGTGGCGCGAGCGCAGCGTGGGCAGGTCGGTGACGGTGCCGTAATGCCCCAGCACCATGGCCAGGCAGGCCAGGCCGCACTCCGACGCTTCGGATTGCAGCACCGCGCTGGCGCGCTGGCGCAGGCCCAGGTTCAAGCGGTTCAAAAGCTGCATGGTGCGCGGTGCTCAGCGGTTGTTGACGTGGGCGCGCGCCGCAAACAGCGGCTCCAGCACCCATTCGTACAGCGGCCGCGTTTCGTGCATCAGGTCGGCTTCAACCCGCATGCCCGATTGCAGCGCCAACGGTTGGCCGGCACTGCCCATGTGCTGCGCCGGCAGGCTGACGCTGATGGAAAAGTACAGTTGACCGGCGGCGTCTGCGGTGGGCGTCAAGCCCGCGAGACCCTGCAGTTCCGACGCCGCCACGGCAGCGCTGGAGACCGACATCACCTGGCCCTGCTGCTGACCGAACTTCTGGTACGGAAAGGCGTCGTAGCGCAGCAGCACCTTGGTGCCTTTTTCAATGAAACCAGCCGAGCGCGTGGGCACATACAGCCGCGCAATCAGGTTGGCCGAGGCAGGCATCAGGTGCGCCAGCGGGCGCGCGGCGTCTGCTGTCTGGCCCACGTCAGCCTGCACCAGCGTCAGGCGGCCATCGGCGGGTGCGGTGACGACGATGCGGCGCCGCGCTTCGATCTCGGTGTATTCCTGCTTGGCCACCAGCATCGCGCGTTCCAGCTCGGCGCGCTGGTTGACGAAGCGTGCGCGCAGCGATTCAACCTCGCGCTGAGCCACGCCCAGCTCGCGTTCGACGGCCAGCCGTTCGCGGCGCTGGCCTTCCAGCCGCGTACGCGCTTCGTTGACCTCGGTTTCGCGCGTGCGCAACTCGTCGCGCGAAACATAACCCTGGCGGAACAGGTCCTGGTAGCGCCCCAGCGCATCGCCGGCGCTGCGTATGCGCTGTTCCTGCAGTTCGCCCTGGCGCAGCACCTGCGTGGTCTCCGAACGCAGCAGCACGATGCGGCGCTCCAGCTGCGCCAGTTCGTCGGCTTCGGCCTTGCCCAGCCGGCGCAGCTCGTCTTCCAGAGAGCGACGGCGGGCTTCGATCTGGCCGGCGATGCCGCGCTGGTAGTCCACCGCGTCGGGGCCGATGCGGTCGCCCGACAGCACGAACAGCACCTCGCCCTTGCGCACGTTCTGTCCCGCCTGCACCTTGTTTTCAACCACGATGCCCGGCTGACTGGGCGCCAGCCTGATGAGACCTTCGGTAGGTTGCAGCTGCCCCATCACCGTAGAGCGGCGGGTGTAACTGCCGCGTTCGAGCAGCAAAACCAGGGCCGCAATCAGCGCCAGAGACGCCAGCGCATAAAAGCGCGATGAAGCACCTGGCAGCAACACGATAGCGCCATGCTGCTGCGGACGCTGCGCGTCCAGCGCCTCGTGCCTGAACAGCGGCGAAACGTTGTCGTTAGGGGCAGGCGTTTGGCTCATCGTTGGTAACCGGCAATTGTGCGGTTCGCCGCGTTGCCGACCTGGAAAGGGCGGCGTGAACCTGTGCACGGCTGTGGACCGCAAAAGCCAGACCCGTGTGAAACGACACGGACGCCCGCGCACCCAATGGCAACTGGAAAAGCGCAAAGGCGAGTGAACCACCGTTACCGGTCGTTAACTCGCCTGATTGCACCGCACCAGGCGCGAGCCCGGTGCGATCACACCATCAGTGAAGCGGATGCATCACCAATGCATCACCAATGCATCACCCAGTCTCGCCGCAGGCCGCAAAGGCCTGCCAGCGATGACTCAAGGGCACCAGCCGCAGCCACCGCTGCCCTTGCCCTTGCTCTTGCCGCCGCGCTTGCCCTTGCCCTTGCCTTTGCCCTTGCCGCCCTTGCCCTTGCCGCCGCCCTTGCCCTTGCCACTGCCGCCGCACTTCTTGCCACCACCGGCCACCAACAGTTGCTCTTCGAGAGTCAGTACACGCATGATTTTCTCCACATGGTCATCAAATTAGACAAACCCCCGCCAGCTTGAACACCAACGCCGGGCATTTACAGGAAGCTCAAACAGCCTGGTTTCTCCGCCAAGTTGTGTTCGCAAACTGTTCAACAATCTTAGGGGTACTGTTTGAGCGCGACATCCCCCCAGCCGCGGGGCGTGAAACTCCCATCCGCGCACTAATTCTCGCCAGTGGCTTAGCCCAGCAGATTTCACTTTTCGAAGCTCTGTTAGTTACACATTAGTTACTTTTTTGTTCAACAATTGGATACATCTGCAACCAGATGTTTTTCTTACACGGCATTTACGACTGCAATGTTTCATCACCATCCATGACAGGTCGATGACACTGCAGTAAGGCTCACACAGCGCTGCTGCCGGCGTCGTCACATCACGTAACACATTCAATTCGAAACGCGCTGCGCCAGCGCGTGTTTCATTTAACGACCGACCCGGCATCCCGGGTTCGTGCGGCTCCCGCGGTGCAAGTCGCGGCTCCAGAATGGGCGGGTGGCAACGATGACCGACTGTCGGCGGCCTTTGATCGTTTCTCGCGTCAGGAGTGAATGCAATGGGAACCAGAGATCTGGAAAAGTACAGCAACGACAGCGCGGCGCTGGAGTGGGCGCACAAGGCCTTCCCTTTCGACAATGTCGAGCTCGTCGCAGCCGCGGCCTGGTCGACGTCCTACCGGTTGGCCAAGGGCAAGAACGCGGCCTACCTGAAGGTTTTGCCCGCTCGCTTTGCAGGCGTTGCCGGGCGCACGCAGGCGCTGTCGCAACGTTTGACGCCCAGCGTGCCAACGGTGGTGGCCTGCGACAAGCGCACGGGCTGGCTGCTCAGTCTGGACCACGGTGGCCGCACGCTCGATTACGACTCGCCCGACCCCGAACTGCGCGCGATGATCGAGAGCTATGCGCGGCTGCAGGCCCGGGCCGCGCACGACACCGACCTGCTGGCCGCCGTGCCCAGGATCGACATCGCCACGCTGCCGCAGCGACTGCTCGACTTCCTGGCCCCCAGCAGCGGCGAGCCGTCGATGCAGGGCCCTGTGCAGGCCGACTACTTCCTGGGCAAGGACGGTGCCGCCCACGCGCTGCGGCTGCTGCAGGGCTGCAAAGGCATGCTCGATGAGCACCTGCGCGCGGCGACCGAACTGCCACCGACACTGAACCATGGCGACTTGCGTCCGCCCAACGCCGCGATCGTGAAAGACGGCACCTGCGTGCTGGTGGATTGGGACGACGCCGTCGTCGGCCCGGCCGGGCTGTCGCTGCACGGCATGTTCGATGGTTGCGTGCGGCCGACCATCCTGCTGTCGGGCAGCGCCGCAGCAAAGGCCGCCGCCCGCACACCTTCCGGCATCAGCGCGAAGGCCTATGTCGACACCCTCGTGCGTGCCGGTTATGCCAGCCGTGCCACGCTGCTGCGCGCGCTGCCGGCCAGCATCTGCGCCGGAATGATCCAGTTCATCCTGAACTTCGCGAACTTCCCCGGCGAAAGCGACCGCGACGACGTCGAGAGCACGTTCCAGGAACGCCTGACGGACCTGCTGGACCTGTGCGACCTGTTGGCCACCCGCGCGGCCGGACAAGCCCTGGCCCGCGCCAGCGTCTACGAAGCGGGCGGAGACTGGCGGCGCGCGCTGGCGCTGCTGCAGGACCAAGTGGCGCGCAACCCGACCGAGGTGCCGCTGCTGGTGCGCATGGCCGAGGCGGCGCGCCAGGAAGAGCAGACCGAGCTGGCCGAGCAGCTGCTGCGCGAAGCCGTGCGCGTGTCGCCGCCCGAAGTCGCAGCGAAATCGCTGGTGCTGCTGGGCCAGTTGCTGCTGGAGAGGCTTGATCTGCCGCGGGCGAGCAGCGTTCTCAGGCGCGCACTGGCGCGGGACCCGCAAAACGCTGAAGCCCACGGCGCGATGGCCCGCATCACGGCCATCAGGACCATGCGCCGGCAGGCTGCCGCGCCCAAGCGCTCACCGGTGCTGCGCTACGAGCCGGGCGACGCCGAAGCGGGCCGCGCGCGGCCCGAGTACGCAGCGCTGGGCGCCGAGCTGTTCAATGCCTACGGCATGCTGCAGATCGACAACGCGTTTCCGGTCGAGCTGATCCAGAAGCTGCAGACGGTGTTCTTCGAGCGCTACTCGGCCTACTTCCAGGACAACGACCACCCCGACGCGCTGCACGTGGGCGACAAGCGCTACATGCTGACGGTGGACATCGAAGACCCGTTCGACGACCCGCGTCTGCTGGGCTCGGCAACGGTGCTGCCGATCATTCAGAAGATTCTGGGCGATGAGGCCGTGCTGGGCGCCTTTACCGCAGTGATATCGCTGCCCGGCAGCCGTGACCAGCAACTGCACAAGGACCACCCGGCGCTGTTCCCCGACTCA
>JBBQMM010000405.1:0-4441 GCA_038328935.1 Burkholderiales bacterium | reverse complement strand
GGCAGCTTCACGATGCGCATGCCGGGCGGCGCGGCCGGCACGGGGGCTGCAGCGGCCGTACCGGGCATCGGCGCAGGGGTGGGGGCTGCCGGTGTGGCGGGACGGGCAGCTGGCGACGCCGCCGCAGAGGGCGGCGCAGGCGCAGCAGGCGCGGGCGCGGGTGAAGGTGCAGGCGCCTGCTTGCTGGCGCAGCCGGCCATCAGCAGGGCAGCCAGCACCGTAGTCAGCCGCAGCGTCGTTTGGCACAACGGGGCCAGTGTGGTTGCGATCAGGTTCTGCTTGTCAGTGCAACGCACGGTAGATGTCCTCTGCAAGGTCCTTGGAAATGCCTTCAACGGCGGTCAGTTCTTCCACACTGGCACCGGCCACGCCACGCAGGCCGCCGAACCGCTGCAACAAGCGGGCACGCTTGCGAGGCCCGACGCCGGCGATGTCTTCGAGTTTGCTGCCGCCCGTGCGCACGCTCGCCCGTTTGGCACGCATGCCGGTGATGGCAAAACGGTGCGCTTCGTCGCGAATGTGCGCGACCAGCATCAGCGCCGCCGAATCATGCCCGAGATGGACCTTCTCACGGCCGTCGGCGAACACCAGTTCTTCAAGTCCCACCTTGCGACCCTGGCCTTTTTCCACACCCACGATGAGTGCGAGATCCAGACCCAGTTCCTCGAACACTTCGCGCGCCATGCTCACCTGCCCGCGACCACCGTCGAGCAGCACCAGGTCGGGCATGCGGGCCAAACCGGAACGCTTTTTCGGCGGCACCGCCGGTTCGGGCGCGCAAGCGTCTGTCGCGTCGGGCGCCAGCGCCGCGGTTTGCAGGGCCGGGCCAACGGCCGACGCACCTTCGGCCATCGCCTCGGCCAGGCGCGAGTATCGGCGCGTCAGCACCTGGCGCATGGCTGCGTAGTCGTCGCCGCCGACAATGCCTTCGATGTTGAAGCGCCGGTCCTGGGCGCTTTGCATCTGATGAGCTTCGTAGACCACGCAGGACGCCTGCGTCGCCTCGCCGGCCGTGTGGCTGATGTCGAAACACTCGATGCGCAGTTGCGCAGGGTCGGTGATGTCCAGATCGAGTGCTTCGACCAGTGCCCGCGTGCGTTGCTGCTGCGAGCCCTCTTCCGCCAGCAAGCGCGCCAAAGACAGCTCGGCGCCCTTCATCGCCATGTCCAGCCAGATGCGACGCTGCTCGCGCGGCTGGTGCTGCGCCCGCACCCGCGTGGCCGCCGCTTCCGCCAGGGCTTCCACCAAGACCGGGTTGATCGCATGGCTGGTCACCAGCAAGGCGGGTACCGGCTGGCCCAGGTAGTGCTGGGCCACAAAAGCTTCGAGCACGGCGACTTCGGCGCTGGCCACCCGGCTCTCGGGTGCGGGTGCGGGTGCGGGTTCATCTGCAGGTGAGCCGGCAGCGTCAGGCGCCGGCGCGGCGGCGGCTTCATCCTCGTCCAGTCCCTGCAGTGCCGCGCCTTCGTCCACATGCGCCGGGAAGTAGGCGCGGTCGCCCAGGTGGCGGCTGCCGCGCACCATGGCCAGGTTGACACAGGCGCGGCCACCGGCCACCTTGACGGCCAGGATGTCGACGTCCTGTTCGCTGCCCGACAGGCTGCTGGCGTCCATCGACTGCTGATGCAACACGCGCGACAAGGAGCCGATGCGGTCGCGCAACGCGGCCGCCTGCTCGAAGGCCAGACTTTCGGCATGCACCATCATCTGCGCCTGCATGTCGTCAAGCAACTCCCGCTGCTCGCCGCGCAGGAAACGCTCGGCCTGTTCCACGTCTTGCGCGTAGGCCGCCGGCGAGACCAGCCCCACACAGGGGCCGGAGCAGCGGTGGATCTGGTACAGCAGGCATGGCCGTGAACGGTTGCTGAACACCGTGTCTTCGCAGGTGCGCAAGCGAAACACCTTCTGCATCAGCTGGATGGTCTGCTTCACCGCCCAGGCGTTCGGATAAGGGCCGAAGTAGCGGTGCTTGCGGTCCACAGCGCCTCTGAAATAGGCCATGCGCGGGAAAGCCACGGATGCGTTCGCGGCTACCGCAGCGGTGGGCACGCGCTGGCCCGTGATCTTCAGATAGGGATAGCTCTTGTCGTCGCGAAACAGGATATTGAAGCGCGGCAACAGCGTCTTGATCAGGTTGTTCTCAAGCAGCAGTGCTTCGGCCTCGGTGCGCACCACGGTGGTTTCCAGGCGCACGATGCGGGCCACCATCTGGCCGATTCGCGTGCCGTCGTGGTCACGCTGCAAGTAGCTGGAGACACGCTTTTTCAGGTTGCGCGCCTTGCCCACGTAGAGCAGCCCGCCTTGGGCGTCGAACCAGCGGTACACCCCCGGCAACGCCGGCAAGGCGGCCACCTCGGCCAGCAGGTGTTCACGGCCAGCAACCGGGAGCTCGATGGAGACCGGTACAGGGGCGGGGGCTGGAAGATCGGGCGAACTCATGGCAGTCGATTTTCACCGGCTTCGATAATCTCCCCATGCAGCCTGGCATTGCCTCGAACCAAGCCGAAGCGCCCCGTCGACGCTGGGACCTTTTTTGCCGCGTCATCGACAACTATGGCGACGTGGGCGTGTGCTGGCGGCTGGCCTGCGAGCTGGCCGAGCGGGGTGCTGCCGTGCGCCTGTTCATCGACGACGCCCGTGCGCTCGCCTGGATGGCGCCGCAGGGCCACGAATACGTGCAAGTGTTGCCTTGGCCGGGCGCCGACGACGACCTGTCAGTGACGGAGCCAGCGGCTGTGGTGATCGAGGCCTTCGGTTGCGACCCGCCCCCGGCTTACGTGCACGCCATGGCCCAACGCCGGCCCCCAGCGCCGGTCTGGATCAACCTGGAATACCTGAGCGCCGAGGCCTACGTCGAGCGATCACATGGCCTGCCCTCGCCGCAGCCCCTGGGCTTGACAAAGTGGTTTTTCTATCCAGGCTTCACGCCGCGCACGGGTGGCCTGCTGCGTGAAAACGACTTGCAGGCCCGACAGGCCAGCTTCGACCGTGCCGGCTGGCTGCGCAACCACGGCATCGAATTGACACCCGGTGAGCGCCTGGTCAGCCTGTTCTGCTACCCCCACCCGGAATTGCCCGCCTTGCTGCAGTGCCTGTCCGCACAGCCCACCCGGCTGCTGGTGGCGCCAGGCCCGGCACGGCGGGCGCTGGAATGCCCCACGCCGGGCATCCACATGCAGGCGTTGCCGTGGCTCACGCAACGTGACTATGACGAACTGTTGTGGGCCTGCGACCTGAATTTCGTACGCGGCGAAGACAGCCTGGTGCGCGCCATATGGGCCGCCAGGCCGTTCGTCTGGCAGGCCTACCCGCAGCACGACGGGGCCCACCACGCCAAGGTGCTGGCGCTGATGGACCAGCTGCAACCCGATGCCGAGGTGGCGGCACTGTGGCGCTGGTGGAACGGCATGGCAGCCACGCCGCCCGAACGCCCCGCCCTGCCCGATTCGGCGATCTGGCAGCGCGGCGTGCACCGTTGGCGGCAGCGGCTGCTGCAACAGGCCTCACTGGCCGATCAACTGGTGGCCTTCGTGCAGACAAAGGGCCACCCCACGGCCGCACCGCCTGCTAGAATTTGAGGCTTTGCGTGCGGCCTTGAGGCCACCCACCTGGTGAACCTGAGCGGCCTGTTCGACCTGACAGGCTGGTTCGACCTCAGACACCCGCAGCGCACGCACCCGCCTTCATCGACCTTCGGAACCATTCACCATGAAACTCGCACAGGAAATCCGCGCCGGCAACGTGATCATGCAGGGCAAAGACCCGATGGTCGTGCTCAAGACCGAATACAGCCGCGGCGGCCGCGGCGCCGCCACGGTGCGCATGAAGATGAAGAGCCTGCTCAGCGGCTTTGGCGCAGAAACCGTCTTCAAGGCCGACGACAAGATGGAGCAGATCATTCTGGACAAGAAGGACTGCACCTACTCGTACTTCGCCGACCCCATGTATGCCTTCATGGACGCCGAGTACAACCAGTTCGAGGTCGAGTCCGAGAACATGGGCGACGCCATCAACTACCTGGAAGACAACATGGCCGTCGAAGTCGTGTTCTACGACGGCAAGGCAATCTCGGTGGAACTGCCCACCAGTGTCGTGCGCGAGATCACCACCGAGCCGGCCGTCAAGGGCGACACATCGGGCAAGGTCATGAAGCCGGGCCAACTCGCCACGGGTTTCGAGATCTCCGTTCCGATGTTCGTCGTCAGCGGCGACAAGATCGAAATCGACACCCGCACGCACGAGTACCGCAAGCGCGTCTGAGTTTCCAGGCTCGCAACCCGACGGCGCCTCCGGCTTCGCCTTTTCGCAGGCGGCCGAGGCGCTTTTTCTTTGGCGACTTCGCTCGATGAAGCCTACTCCCGTCACGCCTGCCGAAGTCGATTTCAGCGATCCGACCGCACCGCGTTCGCCGCTGTTCGACGACCGCTATCACGCCCCGTAC
>JBBQMM010000404.1:0-4463 GCA_038328935.1 Burkholderiales bacterium | reverse complement strand
GAATACCAAATACCGTGCACTGGCGACACGGTGCTGTTGGGCGCAGCACCGGCGCCCGGCGCCCGCGTGAAGGCCGAGCCCGTGGCCGGCGCGGCACGGTCCGCCAAGGACGGCGCCGGCGACGCCGGTTCCGCCCTGACCAACGCCATGGGCCGCTGAACGCCATGGCGCACTGATCCGATGGTTGCCTGGCTGGGCTTCGAACGCCGCGTCGCCGTGAGCTTCCTGCGCGAAGGGCGCATGCAGTCGCTGCTGATCATCGTCGGCGTGGCCGCTGGCGTGGCCGTGGTGGCCTACATCTCGGCGCTGATCTCGGGCCTGCAGGCCAACACACTCGAAAAGACCCTGGGCGCGCAGCCGCACGTCAGCATCAGCCCGCTGGAAGACACCGTGCTCAGTGCACGCGCCGAACTGCCCGCCGGCACCACGGTGCTGCTGCAGACGCAGCCCCGTGCGCAGCGCGCGCGCTCGCTGGGCGAGTGGCAAAGCCTGGTGCCGCTGCTCGAAGCGCTGCCCGGTGTGGCTGCCGTGTCACCGATGGTGACCGGGGCCGGGCTGGCGCTGCGCGGCCAGGCACAGAAGTCGATCTCGGTGGTGGGTGTGGACCTGGACCGCTACGACCGCATCGTCAATCTGCGCCGCAAGGTGGTGGCGGGCACGGCGCGGCTGGGCCCGGGCGAGGCGGTGATCGGCCTGGAGCTGGCGCGGGACCTGGGCGTGCGCGTGGGCGACCGCCTGAGCATCGTCACCGGCAGTGGCAGCGGCAGTGAGAGTGGCAGTGAGAGTGGCAGTGAAAGCAGCGGCATCACCGACTCGGCCCGCGTCACTGCGCTGGTCGACTTCGGCGTGCGTGAACTCAACCGCCGCACCGTCATCGTGCCTCTGCGCGCAGCGCAAAGCCTGGTCGGCCTGCCCGGTGGCGCCACCAACATCGACCTCACTTTGCGCGATGTGTGGGCGGCACCGGCGCTGTCGGCGCAACTGGCGCAGCGCTGGCCCTACAAGGTGGAAAGCTGGCAGGACACCAACGCCAGTCTGGTGTCGGCGCTGAACGCGCAGAGCATCAGCACCGGCCTGATCCGCGCGGTGGTCATGGTGGTGGTGGTGCTGGGCATTGCCAGCGTGCTGGTGGTGACGGTGGTGCAGAAGCGGCGCGAGATCGGCATCCTGCGCGCGATGGGCGCCACGCAAGGGCAGGTGCTGCGCGTGTTCCTGCTGCAGGGCGCCATCGTCGGCGCGCTGGGCTCCGCGCTCGGCGTGCTGCTGGCCGTGGGGCTGATTGCGGCCTTCACCAGCTTCGTGCGCGGCTCCGACGGGCTGCCGCTGTTTGCCATCACGCTGACGCCCGGGCTGGCGCTGCGCATCGCAGCCGTGGCCACCGTGTGCGGCGTGCTGGCCGCGGTGGCGCCGGCGCGGCGGGCGGCGAAGCTGGACCCGGCGCAGGCGATACGGATGTGAGCCCCACGACCCCAACCCCTGCCACTGGCAATGCCAGCGCCACCGCCTCCGTGTCGCCGCTGATCGAAGGGGTCGACCTCCGCAAGAGCTACAACCTCGGCCAGCCCAATGAAGCCGAGGTGCTGCACGGCGTGTCGCTGACGCTGGCGCGCGGCGAGTTTGTCGCGCTCATCGGCCCTTCGGGTTCAGGCAAGAGCACGCTGCTCAACATCATCGGCCTGCTCGAGCGCGCCACTGCCGGCCACTACCGGGTGCAGGGCCAGGAAACCACCGGGCTGGGCGATGCCGAGCTGACCGCACTGCGAGGCCGCGCCTTGGGATTCGTGTTCCAGTTCCACCACCTGCTGCCGGCCTTCACGGCGCTGGAGAACGTGACCCTGCCGGCGCTGATGCGCGAGGGCCGCGTCAGCGCCGCGCAGCTGGCGCGAGCGCGTGAGGTGCTGGCGGCCATGGGCCTGGAACAGGCCATGGCCAAGCGCCCGGGTGAACTCTCGGGCGGCATGCAGCAGCGCGTGGCCATTGCCCGCGCGCTGGTGTTGCAGCCGCCGCTGGTGCTGGCTGATGAGCCCACGGGCAACCTCGACACCGCGTCGTCGAACGAGGTTTTTGCACTGATGCGGCGCATGCACGCCGAGCTGCAGATCAGCTTTCTTATCGTCACCCACGACCCGCGCCTGGCCGCGCGCTGCGACCGCGTGATAGAACTCGTGGATGGCCGGATCGAGCGCGACGAACCCGTGCGCGAGCAGCCGGCGGAGCCACCCGACCAAGGCCGGGCGTAGGACAACACTTACAAACCATTGCGCAAGGCGCCGACTGGGTCGCAGGCGCACAGCGCGCACACTCCGGCCCACAGACCCTTTAAGCAAGATGCCCCTGCTTCAGACCTACCTCGTGGAAGACAGCCCCTTGATCCGCGAGAGCCTCATCGCCACGCTGGAAGAGCTGGCACCCGTGAAGGTGGTGGGCAGCTCTGAAGACGAAGAGGGCGCCGTGCGCTGGTTGGGCGGTCATGAGGCCGATCTGGTCATCGTCGACCTCTTCCTCAAGGGCGGCTCCGGCCTCGGTGTGTTGCGCGCCGCGCAATCTGCGCCCACCAGCAATGGTCACAGCCGGCGGCATGTGGTGCTGAGCAACTACGCCACGCCAGCCATGCGCGAGCGTTGCCTGGCGCTCGGTGCCGACGGCGTGTTCGACAAGTCGACCGAGATCGATGGGCTGCTGGCGTATTGCAACGCACTGGCAGAGCAACTCAGCTGAGGTGGTGGCGGCAGGCCTGTGGCCGGAGTCGGATTCGCATCAAGGGGTGGCGAAAGGTGGCGCCGTGGGCAGTACCCCCGTCGAGGCAACCACCAGACAATCGCGGCCCTGCCGCTTGGCCTGATAAAGCGCCCGGTCGGCGGCCACCATCAGCGCCTGCATCGTGTGACTTCCAGCGATCGTCAGGCTGACGCCCACGCTGACCGTGTAGGGCACGGGCACTGAAGCCCACACCGCGGGACTTTGGCGCACCTGTTCCAGCAGCCGCTCTGCGATCACGCGCGCGCCTTCCAGCGTGGTGTGCGGCAGCAGCGCGGCAAACTCTTCGCCCCCGATGCGGCCGAAGATGTCGCTCTGGCGCACGACGGTGCGGGCGGTGTTGGCGAAGCTGCGCAGCACCTCGTCGCCGCCAGCGTGACCCAGGCTGTCGTTGATGGCCTTGAAGTGGTCCAGGTCGATCATCAGCAACGCCACCGGCAGGCCGTAGCGGCGCGCGCGCTCGAGTTCGTCTTCGGCACGCTGCACAAAGCGGCGCCGGTTGTCGACGCCGGTCAGCTCATCCGTGTGGGCCAGCGTATGCAAACCCTGCTGCATCAGCATCGAGGGCGTGATGTCTTGCCGCGTGCCCACCAGGCGCGTGGCCCGCCCATCGGCATCGCGCGCCACGGCCTGCCCGCGGGCCTGCAGCCAGACCCAGTGGCCGGCCTTGTGGCGCATGCGGAACTCGGCCTCGTAACGCGGCGTGCGGCCTTCGATGTGCGCTTGCCACGCCGTCATCCGCGCCTGCGCGTCCTCGGGGTGGACCAGATCGTCCCAGGCGTCGAAATTGTTTTCCAGGTCGTTCGGCCCGTAACCCAGAATGGCGTGCCAACGCTCATTCTGTGAACGCACCTCGCCGCTCTGGATGTCGACGTCCCAGTAAGCCAGGTCGGCCGCCATCAAGGCCAACTCCAGCAGCGCACTCAAGTCACGTTGGCGTTGTTCGGCGCGGTCGCGCAGCGTGACATCGCGCCACCACACAATGACGCCGCCCTCGGCTTGCGGCAGCCCTGGGATGGCAGCCAGCGGTGCGACGTGCCGCTCGAATCGGCGCCCGTCGTGCAGTGCCAGCGCCTCGAACAGCCGAGCCTGATCGGTGCGCCGCACGGGCTCGATCGTGCGCATGTAGCCTTGGGGGTCCACCAGTTGGGCGGCAGTGTGCTGTCGCATTTCGTCGGCGTCACGGCGCGCCAGCATGTCGGGCGGGAATTGCCAGAGGTCCAGAAACCGCTGGTTGTAGAACAGGATGGCGCCGTCGCGGTCCAGCACCACCACGCCGTTGGGCGCTGAGTCGAACGCGGCGCGCACCACGGCGTCGCCGCCGTTGGCGAGGCCCAGAAGAATTTTGAGATCGATGGAGTCCAAGTGCCGGTTTCCCCCCGCATGGCGACCTGGGTGCGTGGGCGCACCTCTGCAGCATGAGTCGCATTTTGCGGTGTTTCAACGCTCAACATGGAAGCTGAATAATTTTGTCTTGTTGCCGGTGAACGCCCTCGAAGCCAGCCTTGGAGCCAGCACCCGAACTTGGATACGATGCCGCCCAAGAGGACCGCTTTGCTCGTCCATGCCAGCAGCTTCGGCCACCGCGGTGGCTGCGACCCAGGTGGTGTTCTGAAGCCACTGCCGCGGCAGCCTGCCGACACCCGCAACCCGACGCCGCCATGATAGAAAAACACCTCGACATCCCCACCGCCGAAGGCGCCATG
>JBBQMM010000403.1:0-4487 GCA_038328935.1 Burkholderiales bacterium | reverse complement strand
GCACCCGGGCTGCGGCCCGGTCAATGGCCTGCAACGCGGCCTGTCGCTGCGCGGCGCCCAGGAAAGAGTGCTGCGCGGCCTGCCGCGCCATGGCCACCAGGTCGGTGGCTGTCAGCGGCGTCTGGGCCAGCAGCGCGGCCGCTTCCTCGCTGTGGCCGATGCAGCTCATCAGCCGGTTGTCGGTGTGATAACTCAGCGAGACCCCGGCGCGCCACAGCTCGGTGATGGGATGGCTGGCGATGGAGGCGGCGGCGCCGGTGTGCACGTTGCTGGTGGGGCAGACTTCCAGGTGCAGGCCCAGCGCGATGGCTTCGTCCACCAGATGGCGGCGCTGCGGGTCGCGCAGCGCATCCACCAACTGCACGCCGTGGCCGATGCGCCGAGCGCCGGCCCGGCCGGCTTCCAGCACGCGCTCGGCGGCGTCGGCTTCACCGGCATGCAGCGTCATGGGCAAGCCGGCGTCGCGTATCAACTTCAAGGCTTCTTCGTGTTCGGCAACCGGGTGGCCTCGTTCGGCACCCGCCAGATCGAAGCCCACCACGCCCTGGCTCTGGTAGCGCAAGGCCAGGCGCGCGGCGCGCACGGTTTCCGACGGCGGCAGGTGCCGCATCGCGCAGACGATCAGGCCCGATTTCTGTTTCAGTGGCAGGGCGGGGCTGTCTTGCAAACCTTGCAGCAGCGCTTCAACAGCCGCCTCGCCGCTGATGCCATGGGCCTCGAACAGCAGTGGCGCGATGCGGAACTCGGCCAACACGGCGCCGTCCAGCGCCGCGTCTTCCGCGGCTTCGAAGGCCACGCGTTGCATCGCTGCCGGGCTGGCCATGGCAGCTACGGTGAGTGCAAAGCCTTTCAGGTACTTTTCCAGGCTGCCAGCATGGGCGTTGTCGTCGAACCAGGCGGCCAGGCCGTTGACGTCGGGCGCGGGTGGTGTAAGGCCACGCGCGTGCAGCAACTCCAGCAGCGTCGTCACCCGCAGGCCACCGTCCAGGTGTTCGTGCAACAGCACCTTGGGCAGGGCGCGGGTGGTGGCTTGAAGGGCAAGGGCTGTGTTCATCGGGCCATCGTACGTTCTCAGCCAGCTGCTCAAACAGTTGCTCAACCAGCGTCTCAACTAGGGCGAGTCAGGACAGGTCGCAGGCGCAAGTCTTGCTATCCTGCCGGACACCCCTTTCAAAGGCAACCCACCATGCACTTCCAACGTACGCTCATCGCTTCCTTGTTCGCCCTGGCCGCCGGCGCCGCCAGCGCCGACCCCGCCGTCATCTACGACATGGGCGGCAAATTCGACAAGTCCTTCAACCAGGCCGGTTTTGACGGTGCCGAGCGCTGGAAGAAGGAAAGCGGCAAGACCTACATGGAGTTCGAGATCTCCAACCCCACGCAGCGCGAACAGGCCATGCGCCGCATGGCCGAGCGCGGTGCCGACCCCATCGTGGGCATCGGCTTCAGCCAGGGCAGCGCGGTCGAGAAGACGGCGAAAGACTTCCCCAAGCTGAAGTTCGCCATCATCGACAGCGTGGTCAGCCTGCCCAACGTACAGAGCATCGTGTTCAAGGAACACGAGGGCAGCTTCCTGGTCGGCATGATGGCCGCCATGGCCAGCAAGACCGGCAAGGTGGGCTTCATCGGCGGCATGGACATCCCGCTGATCCGCAAGTTCCAGTGCGGCTTCGAGCAAGGTGCCAAGTACGCCAACCCCAAAGCCCAGGTCAGCGGCAACATGACCGGCACCACGCCTGCGGCCTGGAACGACCCGGCGCGGGGCGCCGAGCTGGCCAAGGCGCAGTTTGCCAGCGGTGTGGACGTGATCTTTGCCGCTGCTGGCGGCACCGGAGGCGGCGTTTACCAGGCGGCCAAAGACGGCGGCAAGCTGGCCATCGGCGTGGACAGCAACCAGAACCACTTGCACCCCGGCACCATGCTCACCAGCATGGTCAAGCGCGTGGACGTGGCGGTGTTCAACGCCTTCAAGGGCATCACGCCCGGCGTCACGTCGCTGGGCCTGAAAGAGGGCGGCGTCGACTACGCCATGGACGAGCACAACGCCAAGCTGGTCAGCGCCGACATGAAGAAAAAGGTGGACGCCGCCAAGGCCGACATCATCAGCGGCAAGATCAAGGTCATCGACTACATGACCGCGAACAACTGCAAGTGAAAGGCCCCCTCTCCCGCAGCGCGGGAGAAGGCGGGGCCCAAGTTTCATGCTGCGGGGCAGCGCCCCGGATCATGGAACACTGCCACGTCAAGGGCCGGATGAGCACCACGACCCTGCCACCCTCACCCCAGGCCTCTTCCGCCCAGCGGGAGGGGGCGCCAAGCCCGGCTGCCGCGGTGGCCATGCGCCATATCGAGAAGCGCTTCGGCGCGGTGCATGCCAACCGCGATGTGGCGCTGACGGTGGCCGCCGGCACGGTGCACGGCCTGGTGGGTGAAAACGGTGCCGGCAAGAGCACGCTGATGTCCATTCTTTACGGCTTGTACGAGGCCGACAGCGGGCAGATCGAAGTGGAGGGCCGGCCGGCCACCATCAAGGGCTCTGCACAGGCCATCGCCTTGGGCATCGGGATGGTGCACCAGCACTTCATGCTCGTCGACACGCTGTCGGCGCTGGACAACGTGATGCTGGGCGCCGAGCCCGGCTGGCGCCTGACACCCGCACGCGCGCAGGTGCGCCAGCGGCTGGACGTGCTGATGCACGACACCGGCCTGCATGTGGACCTGGACAAGCAGGTACATGACCTGCCGGTGGGTGAACGCCAGCGGCTGGAGATTCTGAAGGCGCTGTACCGTGGCGCGCGCATCCTGATCCTGGACGAGCCCACCGCCGTGCTCACACCACAGGAAACCGAGCAGCTCTTCGACACCCTGCGCGGCCTGCGGGAGCGCGGCACCACGGTGCTGCTGATCACGCACAAGCTGAAGGAGATCATGGCGCTGTGCGACTTCGTCACCGTGATGCGTGCCGGGCAGGTGGTGCTCGACACGGCAACGGCCGACACCAGCATCGACGGCCTGGCGCAGGCCATGGTGGGCCGGCGCGTCAACCTGGGGCGCGATGGCAGCCCTGCAAAACCGGGCGCCTTGCTGGTGCGCGCACGCGGCCTGTGCGCCACCGACGCACTCGGTGTGCAGCGGCTGCACGATGTGAACCTGGACCTGCGCGCCGGTGAAATCGTCGGCATCGCCGGCGTTTCGGGCAACGGCCAGAGTGAACTGCTGGACGTGCTGTCGGGCCTGCTGGTGCCCGGCGCCGGTGAACTGCAGGTGGCTGATCAAAGCTTCACGCCCGCGCACTGGCTGAGCACGCGCCAGGCGCGCGAGCTGCGCATCGCCCACGTGCCCGAAGACCGCCACCGCCGCGGCCTGGTGCTGGCTTTCGAGGCCTGGGAATCGGCTGTGCTGGGCTACCAGGACCGCCCGCGCTACGCCACCGCCGGCTGGATGCGCCAGGGCCACATCCGCAGCGACACCGCGCAGATGATGGAGCGCTACGACGTGCGGCCGCGCAACCCGCTGCTGCGCAGCAGCAAGTTCAGCGGCGGCAACCAGCAAAAGCTGGTGCTGGCGCGCGAAGCCGCCACCGACCCGCTGGTGCTGCTGGTGGGCCAGCCCACCCGCGGCGTGGACATCGGCGCCATCGAGTTCATCCACGGCCGCCTGCGCGCGATGCGCGACGCCGGCGGTGCGGTGCTGGTGGTGTCGTCGGAGCTGGACGAGATCCTGGCCTTGGCCGACCGCGTGGTGGTGATGAACGCCGGCCGCGTGGTGGGTGAACTGGCCATTGACCAGTGCTCCGAGCAAGTGTTGGGGCGCTTGATGGGCGGGGCGGGAGTGAACTGACTTGCTGCTGATGCCGACACCGACTTTTTCCAGCGCACGCCGCGGAACCGGCTTTGCCGGGCCGCTGGGGTCGACCACTGGCCTGCATGCCGGTTGTCCCTGGCAGGCGAGAAACGGTCCGCAGGGACCGTTTCTCGCCCGTGCTCAGCCCCCCTCAGGGGGGCGGCGGCCAAAGGCCGCAACAGGGGGCAGGCGGCCAAAGGCCGCAACAGGGGGCAGGCGGCCAAAGGCCGCGTCGGTGGGGGGCCAATGACGCAGCCTGTGGAACTGCCGCGGTGGATGGACGTGGCTTTGCTGCCGGCCGTCAACCTGGCCATTGCGCTGCTGGTGGCCGGTGCGGTGGTGCTGCTGGTGGGCTTTCAGCCGGCTCAGGTGCTGTCGCTGCTGATCAAGGGCGCGTTCGGCTCCGCGTCGGGCTTCAGCTACACGCTGTACTACGCCACCACGTTCGTCTTCACGGGCCTTGCCGTGGCGGTGGCCTTTCATGGCGGGCTGTTCAACATCGGCGGCGAAGGCCAGGCGGTGATGGGCGGGCTGGGTGCCGCGCTGGCGGCGCTGGCGCTGGGGCCGCATCTGCCGGCCTGGCTGATGCTGCCGCTGGTGGTGTTGTCGGCGGCGGTGTTCGGCATGGTGTGGGGCGCCATACC
>JBBQMM010000402.1:0-4490 GCA_038328935.1 Burkholderiales bacterium | reverse complement strand
CGCCCACCCGATGCCCGCACCCTGCGCCTGCGCATAATCGACCCCGAACCACCCCGTGGCTCAGCCACCCGCCGCATGCCTGCCCTGCCTTTGTTCACCGCCCCGGCCCGCTTCGACACCGCCGAGGCCGCACTCGCCCAGGTGCAGACCATCTACCGCAGCAGCACCGAACACCTGCGGGGGGCCCTGCAGCGCTTCGTGGCCGGCGAGCACATGGGCCGCGTGCGCGCCTTCTACCCCTTCGTGCGCGTGACCACCAGCACCGTGGCGCGTGCCGACTCGCGCTTGAGTTACGGCTTTGTGGCCGGCCCCGGCACCTTCGAAACCACGCTGACCAGGCCTGACCTGTATGCCAGCTACTACGCCGAGCAGTTCCGCCTGCTGCTGACGAACCACAGCGTCAGCCTCGAGGTGGGCACCAGTTCGCAGCCCATACCGGTGCACTTCTCGCTGGCCGAGAACGACCACCTGGAAGGCAACATGCCGCCCGGGCGCCGGCTGCTGCTGCGCGACCTGTTCGACCTGCCCGACCTGGCGGCCATGGACGACAGCATTGCCAACGGCACCCACCACACGCCGCCGGGTGCAGCCCAGCCACTGGCGCTTTTCAATGCGCCGCGGGTGGACTATTCGCTGCACCGCCTGCGCCACTACACCGGCACGGTGCCCGAGCACTTCCAGAACTTCGTGCTCTTCACCAACTACCAGTTCTACATCGACGAGTTCATCAAGCTCGGGCACATGCTGATGGCCGACGCCAACGCCGACTACGACGCTTTTGTCGAACCCGGCAACGTCATCACCCGGCGCACCGGCAGCCCGGCACAGCCCGGCGACCGCCTGGGCGCCCCACCGCCACGCCTGCCGCAGATGCCGGCTTACCACCTGGTGCGCCCGGGCAGCGCCGGCATCACCATGGTCAACATCGGTGTCGGCCCCGCCAACGCCAAGACCATCACCGACCACGTGGCCGTGCTGCGGCCCCATGCCTGGCTGATGCTGGGCCACTGTGCGGGCCTGCGCAACAGCCAGCAGCTGGGCGACTACGTGCTGGCCCACGCCTACATGCGCGAAGACCATGTGCTGGACGAAGAGCTGCCGCTGTGGGTGCCCATTCCCGCACTCGCCGAGGTGCAGGTGGCGCTGGAACAGGCGGTGGCCGACGTGACGCAACTGCAGGGCTACGAGCTCAAGCGCATCTTGCGTACCGGCACCGTCGCAAGCACGGACAACCGCAACTGGGAGCTGCTGCCGACCACCGGTGGCGCCGGCCCTGAGCGCCGTTTCAGCCAGAGCCGCGCGGTGGCGCTGGACATGGAAAGTGCGACCATCGCCGCCAACGGGTTCCGCTTTCGCGTGCCCTACGGCACCTTGCTGTGTGTCAGCGACAAGCCGCTGCACGGCGAGATCAAGCTGCCCGGCATGGCCAACACTTTCTACCGCGAACGCGTCGACCAGCACCTGCGCATCGGCATGCGCGCCGTCGAGCTGCTGCGCAAGGAACGCGGCGGCAGCCTGCACAGCCGCAAGCTGCGCAGCTTTGCCGAGGTGGCGTTTCAGTAGGCGCTGCGGCTGGCCGGTCATCGGCCAGACCGAAACGCTGACGATGATCAGCCTCAAGTCCGGCGGCTGCGCCGGCGCGTGCAATTTCTACGACACCCGATCTGATCAGCGTCGAAATTGGGTGTAAATGGGCGCATCAATGGCATACGATGTAGATTGATGATCCAAACCGCCACCGTCCAGATCACGCCCGAGATTCTCGGTATGGTCGCCGGGATCGACGAGTTCAAGGGAGCCTGGCGAGCCCTGGGAACCTTGGCGCCGGACAGGCTTTCAGCGCTGTTGCGGGTTGCCACCATCGAGAGTATCGGCTCGTCCACCCGCATCGAAGGCAGCAAGCTGTCCGACCGCGATGTCGAGCGCTTGTTGTCGAACCTGCAGATGCAGACGTTCAGGTCCCGCGACGAGCAGGAAGTGGCGGGCTACGCCAAGGTCATGGAAATGGTGTTCACGTCCTGGCAGGACGTCACCCTGACCGAGAACCACATCAAGCAACTGCACCGCGACCTGCTGGTGCACAGCGAGAAGGATGCCTGGCACCGCGGCAACTACAAGACATCGACCAGCAGCGTGGTTGCCTTCGACGAGGACGGCAGGCAGCTCGGAGTCGTTTTCGAGACGGCGACGCCGTTCGATACCCCACGCTTGATGGCCGAACTGGTGAGCTGGTTTGTTGCGGCGCGCGCGGAGGGGCGCATCCACCCCTTGCTGATGATCGGCCTGTGGGTGGTGGTGTTCCTGGAAATCCACCCGTTCCAGGACGGCAATGGCCGCCTGAGCCGCGTACTGACGACCTTGCTGTTGCTGCAGGCCGGCTATGCCTACGTGCCCTACAGTTCCCTGGAAAGCGTGGTCGAGCAGAGCAAGGAGGGCTATTACCTCGCTTTGCGCCAGACCCAAGGCACGATCCGCAGCGAGGTGCCGAACTGGCAACCCTGGTTGATGTTCTTCCTAAGGGCACTGACCGAGCAGGTGAGGCGGCTGCACCGGAAGATCGAGCGTGAGCAGCTGGTGCTGGCCGCGCTGCCTGAGCTGTCGCTGCAGATCGTCGAATTCGCGCGCGAGCACGGGCGGGTGACGATGGCCGATGCCATCAGGCTCACCGGCAGCAACCGCAACACGCTGAAGCAGCACTTGCGCGCCCTCGTCGAGCGTGGATCGCTGGCCCAGCAGGGCGGCGGGCGCGGGGTCTGGTATCGACTCAAGTAAAGACCACGCAGTGGCAGACAGAATCCTACTCATGACCCTCGCGCTCAACAAACCCAAACTCAACAACCTCGCCGACGAGATCTGGAAGTCGGCCGAGCGCCTGCGCGGCAAGTTCAAGGCCTACGACTACCAGCAAGTCATCGCGTGCAGTCAGGCGTGTGATGTCAGGCGTGTGCCGTCAGGCGCGTCCAGACGGACTCAACAAGGGCCGCATCAACCACAGCCCCAGCAGCGGCCCCGCCGCCAGCCAGGGCAGCACAGAAGCCAGCGGCAGCACTGCGGCCATGCGCACGAAGATCTCGATGCTCAACGCGGAGATGGCAAAGCCGATGCTGTTGACCAGCGTCAGCAGGCTGCCCACCGCCGCCGGCGGGGCATAGGTGGCGGTCAGCGCGCTGAACTGCGGCGAATCGCCCACCACCGTGATGCCCCACAACAACAGCCAGGCCATGAACACCGGCACCGACGCCTGCAGCATCCAGGGCGCTGCCAGACAACACAGGCCGCTGATGGCCAGCTGCACCGAGGCCACGCGTGCGCCGCCCCATCGCGCCACCAACAGCCCACCGCCGATGCAACCCAGCGCACCGGCGCCCAGCACCAGAAAGGCGGCCCAGGAGACCGCCACCGTGTCGGCCAGCCGCGTGGCCAGCACAGCCGGGATCAGCACCCACATGGTGTACAGCTCCCACATGTGGCCGAAGTAGCCACCGGCCGAAGCACGCACGCGGCGGTCTCGCCACAGGCTGGCCAAGGCACCCAGACGCAGGCCGCCGGCCGGCCCTGAGCGCCTGGGCGGTTCGGGCACCAGGCCCAGCACCGCAACGCCGGCCGTGACGCACAGCGCCGCGATGGCCCAGAACACCATCGTCACCGCGCCCGTGCCCGCAACCGCGCCCGCAACCGCAACTGCGCCGCCAGGCCCGGCGCCAGCAGCGGCCACCGCATCAACGCCCAGTGCACGCAAAGCATGCGCGCTGGCGCTGCCCAGCACCAGCGCGCCCACCAGCCACCCCAGCGCCGCCCCCAGCCCCTTGGGAAACCATTGCGCGGCGAGCTTCATGCCCACCGGGTAAATGCCCGCCAGACACAAACCCGTCAGCGCCCGCCACAGCATCAACGCGGGCAGCGACGACTGGGCCGAAGCGGCGGCCAGCGTGCACAGCGCCGCGCCGCAGGCGCAGCAGAAGAAGACCCAGCGGGCAGAAAAGCGGTCGGCCACGGCGAGCAGAGCAAACAGCAGCGTGCCCGCGACGAAACCCAGCTGCAGCGCGGCGCTCAGAGAGCCCACCGCCTGCGCTTCCCAACCCGCCAGGCGTTGCAGGTCGGGCATCACGGCGTTGACCGCAAACCACGGCGATGTGCCCAGCAGCTGCGCCACCACGATGACGGGCAAGACGTGGCGCGGTGGCCGCGGCGGCGGCATCGGGATGAGGAAAGGAGCTGCGGGCATCAGGGGAAGGGCCAGCGAGGCACAAGCCTGCACGTTAATCCCACTCTCGCCCAGGCGGGAGCTGACCGCACAGCGTGTGTCGCAAAGATGCCCTGGCTCAGCGCCCTGAGCGCGCCCCCAGGCGGCGGTTGCCGCCGCCCCCCCCCCCCGAGGGGGCATGAGTAAAGTTTCCCAGTGACATTTACTAAAGCGCCTTACAGGCCGGTATACGGCTTGTCGAAGTGTGTGCTATAGCGTAAAATGATACCACCCAACAACCACAACC
>JBBQMM010000401.1:0-4514 GCA_038328935.1 Burkholderiales bacterium | reverse complement strand
ATCGTGGTGGGTGAAAACGTGCCCTTCATCACCGGGCAGTTCACCGGCGCTGGCGGCGGCGGGGGTGGCGCCAACGCCAATCCGTTCCAGACCATCGAGCGCAAGGACGTGGGCATCACGCTGCGCATCAAGCCGCAGGTGGGCGAGGGCGGCGCGGTGCGCATGACCATCTTCCAGGAACAGAGCAGCGTCAAGGAAACCACCGCCGCCGGCACCACCAACGCCGGCCCATCCACCACCAAGCGCTCGATAGAGAACACGGTGGTGGTGGACGACGGCGCCATTCTGGTGCTGGGCGGCCTGATCGAAGACCGCTTCGTCACCACCAAGAGCAAGGTGCCGATCCTGGGCGACATCCCGTTCATCGGCGCGCTGTTCCGCAGCGAGAGCCGCGAACGCCGGCGCACCAACCTGATGGTCTTTCTGCGCCCCGTGGTGCTGCGCGATACCGACAGCGCCAACCGCCTGTCGCTGGACCGCTACGACCAGATCCGGGGCGAGCAGAAGATGTCGCAGCCCGAACCCAGCAGGTTGCTGCCGATCAACGAGTCGCCGGTGCTGCCGCCGCTGCGGCCGCTGCGTGACGTGCCGGTGGCTGCTCCGCCGGTGGTGCCGCCGCTCGGCCCCACCGCCGCTGATCCTGCACAACCCGCCAAGCCCTGACCCGGCCACACCGCGAAAGACCGCCCATGGCCGTGCGCCACCCCTTGCCCTACGCCTTTGCCAAGGCCCACGCGCTGCTGCTCGAAGACGACGGCGAGCGGCTGTCGTTGTGGGCCGCGGAAACCACATCCTCGTCGGCGCTGTCTGAAGTGATGCGGGTGTATGCCGTGTCGCGCTGCGACCGCGAGCCGGCCAACACGCTGGGTCAGCGCATCGCAGTGGCTTATGCAGGCGGTGAAAGCAGCGCCGCTGCCGTCATCGGCGAAGTGGAAAGCGGTGTCGACCTGAGCCGCATGATGCAGGAGCTGCCGGCGGTGGAAGACCTGCTGGAGGCGGCCGACGACGCGCCCATCATCCGCATGCTCAATGCGCTGCTCACGCAGGCGGCCAAGGACGGCGCCAGCGACATCCACATCGAGCCCTATGAACGCAGCAGCAGCGTGCGCTTTCGCGTCGACGGCACGCTGCGCGAGGTGGTGCAACCGAACAAGGCGCTGCACGCGGCGCTGATCAGCCGGCTGAAGATCATGGCCGAGCTCGACATCAGCGAAAAGCGGCTGCCGCAGGACGGCCGCATCTCGCTGCGCATCGGCGGCCGCGCCATCGACGTGCGCGTCAGCACGCTGCCGTCGTCACACGGCGAGCGCGCGGTGCTGCGCCTGCTGGACAAGTCCGAAAGCAAGTTCACGCTCGAAGGCCTGGGCATGGACGGCGAGGTGCTGCGCGCCTATGCACGGCTGATCCAGCAGCCGCACGGCATCGTGCTCGTCACCGGCCCCACTGGCAGCGGCAAGACCACCACGCTGTACGCCAGCCTGGGCCGTGTCGACACCGCCACCACCAACGTGCTGACGGTGGAAGACCCGGTGGAATACGAGCTGCCCGGCATCGGGCAGACACAGGTCAACCCGAAGATCGACCTCACGTTTGCGAAGGCGCTGCGGGCCATCCTGCGCCAGGACCCCGACGTCATCATGATCGGCGAGATCCGCGACTTCGAGACCGCGCAGATCGCCATCCAGGCCAGCCTGACCGGCCACCTGGTGCTGGCCACCGTGCACACCAACGATGCGGTGAGCAGTGTCACGCGCCTGGTCGACATGGGTGTGGAGCCGTTCTTGCTGAGCAGCAGCCTGCTGGGCGTGCTGGCGCAGCGGCTGGTGCGGCGCCTGTGCAGCCACTGCAAGCGGCGTGGCGAAGACGGTGAAGACGGGCAGCCGCGGTGGCACCCGGTGGGCTGTGCCCACTGCAGCCACACCGGCTACAAGGGCCGTACCGGCGTCTACGAGCTGATGGTGGCCACGCCCGACCTGCAGGCCCTGGTGCACAACCGCGCACCCGAACAAGAGCTGGCCGTAGCGGCGCGCCAGGCCGGCTTGCGCAGCATGCGCGACGACGGCGAGCGGCTGGTGCGGGATGGTGTCACGTCGCTCGAAGAAGTGGTGCGCGTGACGCGCGACTGAGCGCGCGACCAACCGCGCAACCAACCGCGCAAACAACCGCGCAAACAACCGCGCAGCTGACCACGCGACCGACCGCGCGACAACACCTCAACCCCGCCCAACGCACCCATGCCCGCCTACCGCTACGAAGCCCTGGACGCTGCCGGCAAGAGCCGCAGCGGTCTGCTGGAAGCCGACAACGCGCGCACGGCACGTGCGCAGTTGCGCCAGCGCGACCTGGTACCGCTGGCGATGGTGCCGGTGACGGCCGCCACCACCGACGGCAGCGCGGCGCGCTTCACGCGGCGCGTGTTCTCCAGCACCGACCGCGCGGTGTGGACACGCCAGCTCGCCGGCCTGGTGGGCTCGGGCTTGCCGCTGGAACGTGCGCTGACGGCGCTGGCCGATGAATCCGACAACCAGGCGCAGCGCGAACTGGTGGCGCACCTGAAGAGCGAGGTCAATGCGGGCAGCTCGTTCGGCCGCGCGCTGGCCACCGCGCCGCGTGAGTTCGACGAGGTCTATCGCGCCGTGGTGGCTGCAGGCGAACAAAGCGGCGCCCTGGGGCCGGTGCTCGAGCGGCTGGCCGACGACCTGGAACAGCAGCAGGCGCTGCGCACCAAGGTGCTGGGCGCGCTGCTGTACCCTGCCATCGTGTCGGTGGTGGCGATGATCATCGTGATGGTGCTGGTGACCTGGGTCGTGCCGCAAATTGCCACCGTCTTCACCACCTCCAAGCGCGCCTTGCCGCTGCTGACGGTGGCCATGCTGAACATCAGCGCCTTCGTGCGCAACTGGGGCTGGGCCGTGGCGCTGCTGGCGGTGGCCGGCGTCACGGCGCTGAAACTGGCCAGGCGCAACGAGGCATTTCGTCAGCGCAGCGACGCCTGGGTGTTGCGCCTGCCGCTGCTGGGCCGCCTGGCACGCGGCTACAACGCAGCGCGTTTTGGCGGCACGCTGTCGCTGCTGGCCGGTGCCGGTGTGCCCATCCTGAAGGCCCTGCAGGCGGCCGCTGAAACGCTGGGCAACCGCGCCATGCGCGCCGACGCGCTGGACGCCCTGGTGCAGGTGCGCGAAGGGGCGCCGTTGGCGTCGGCGCTGGCCGGCAAGAAGCGCTTCCCGGGCCTGTTGGCGATGTTTGCCCGCCTGGGCGAGCAGACCGGCCAGCTGCCGCAAATGCTGAACCGCGCTTCCACGCAGATGTCGGCCGAGGTGCAGCGCCGCGCGATGGCTGTGGCCACCATCATGGAGCCGCTGCTCATCGTCGGCATGGGCCTCGTCGTGGTGTTGATCATGCTGGCGGTGCTGATGCCGATCATCCAGCTGAACACCTGGGTCAAGTGAGCTGAAGCACCGGCTGCCCGGCTGGCCGTCAGGCCGGTTTTCGAGTTCTGCAGTTTTGGCTTGTGCGGCGGAGATCCAGGCTGCTGGGTTGCGTCGGGTTGTGCTGGATGGTGCCGGGTAGAGCCGAGTACTGCCGGGTACTGCCGGGTCGTGCCGGGTAGAGCCGCGTAGAGCCGGGTTGCCGGGTTGCCGCGTTGCCGGGCACCCAAGGCTGCCTTGATGGCTCAGCCGACCCCGTCGCCCGCGGCTCGTGCACTGATGACGCGCACGCAGCAGCTCAGGCCCACCGCGGATGGGAAACACAGGCTTCCATCGTCGAAGTAGCTCTTCCAGTAGGAGATGCACGTCCCCGCTGATGGCGGCGCCTTGAAGTCCACCGACAGCTCGACGATGGCGCCGGGCGCCGTGTAGGGCACGGCGATGCGCCGCACGGCGGGCTGCAGCCGCTGCCCGATGACCAGCTGGTCGCCTTGCATCGAGGTGACGACCAGTTCGTCGTCCACACAGACCAGCGTGCGTCCTTCCCAGGGCACGGTGCCCATGTTCTGCACCGCCCAGGTCTTGGTGAAGCTGCTGCCCGTCATCACCAGTTGTCCGTCAGGGATGGTCACGTCGGCCACGAAGGCGCTCTTGTCGCCGCGCCGCTTGTAGGCATGCGACTGCCGCGCCGGCAGCTGCAGGTCTTCAAACACCAGCTGCATCAGCCGCAGCGGGTGCACCTCCAGCACCAGCGCCAGGTCCACCAGCGTTTCGATGGCCGGCAGCCGGCCGCCATCGGTGCCGATGCTCAGCAGCGTCTGGCGGCTCTTGCCGGCGCGGCGGGCCAGTTCGCTGCTGGACAGACCGCGCTGCGCGCAGCGTTCGCGCAGGTATCGGCCCAATGCGTTCATGTGGTTGGCTCCCGTCATGCGGGTTAGCCCGCGGTTGTTATGAGCATTGAGGCTTGTGCTCAGCGGCGCCCCGCCGATGGCAAGGCCCGCCCCCCCTGAAAAGAGGGGTCGGGTTGGCAGCAGAGACTCAGATTGTCCAGTGGAGTGGACAGGTGTGATGTTAGCTTAAGCTTCC
>JBBQMM010000400.1:0-4519 GCA_038328935.1 Burkholderiales bacterium | reverse complement strand
ACCTGCCTCTGCTGAGCCTGTCCCTGCTGACCTGTCCCTGATGAGCCTGTCCCTGATGAGCCTGCCCCTGGCGAACCTGCCCCTGTTGCGGCCCACCGGGCCCCTGCCCGCGGGCGTGGCGGCCGCGATGAGCCTTCGCGCCGGCGGCGTCAGCGCCGCGCCGTTCGACAGCCTGAACCTGAGCCCGGGCGTGGGCGACGACGCGCTGGCCGTGTGCAGCAACCGCGAACGCTTTGCCGCTGCGCTGGGCGCCGCGCCGGTGTGGATGCGCCACGTGCATGGAGTTCGGGTGGTGCGTTTGCTGGCCGGGGCCGACCAGGCGCCGCTGCCCAGCGCAGATGCGGCCTGGACCACCGAGCGTGGCCTGGCCTGCACGGTGGGCGCGGCCGACTGCATGCCGGTGTTGTTTGCGCTGCGTGACGGCAGCGCCGTGGCCGCTGCGCACGCCGGCTGGCGGGGGCTGGCTGGCGGTGTGCTCCAGGCCACGCTGCAGGCCCTTTGTGCTGGCACCGGCGCGCAGCCGCAAGACTGTCTGGCCTGGACGGGGCCCTGCATCGGCCCGCGTCATTTCG
Source organism: Burkholderiales bacterium (assembly GCA_038328935.1). Lineage (GTDB taxonomy): Bacteria > Pseudomonadota > Gammaproteobacteria > Burkholderiales > Burkholderiaceae_C > Rubrivivax. The sequence continues at coordinate 3,947 of JBBQMM010000400.1, read as the reverse complement.
AGGTGCGCGAAGACGTGCTGGCGGCTTTTGGCGCTGCGGATGGTGGGGCTGAAGTCGGGGCTGAAGGCGGGGTTGAAGTCGGCTCTGAAGGCGGCGCTGAAAGCCGCTGCTTCGTGCCCAGCCGGGCCTCCGACGGCAGCCGCCGCTGGCTGGCGAATTTGCCGGCGTTGGCGCAGCGGCGGTTGTGGCAAGCCGGTGTGCGCGACATCACCGATGCCGGGCTGTGCACCTACAGCGACCCTTCAAGCTTCTTTTCCTTTCGACGCGACGGCATCACCGGGCGCCACGCGGCCTGCATCTGGCGGCTGTAAGGGCGCGCCAGCGAGATCGGGCTGAGCGGCTGCATCGGGTGCTTCTGACTGTGCCGGCGTTTGCGCCAACCGCGCGCGCCGCCGCAGCGGTGTGCCCATGATGTACAGCACCACCCCCAGCGGCAGCAGGCCGTACAAGAGCAGCGTGAAGAAGGCGCCGAGCAGCGTGCCCTGGCTCGACAAGGCCTCGGCCAGCGCCATCATCAGCACCACGTAGATCCATGCAATCGCAACCAGGTACATACCACTCCGTCGTTTCAGCGCTGCCGGACCTTCGGTCACCCGCCGGGGCCGAGTGTCATTGCGCCGTCAGCGTACTTGCGTAAAAATCGACCCTAAACAATCAAACCGAAATCTGCAGGAGACGTACCGATGAAGCCAAAGAACGCGCCAGCCGCTGCGCCCAAAGCTGGCACCGCCGACGCTGCTGTGTCGAACCTTGGATCCACCCTTGGGGCCCCGTTTGCTGGTCTCATGGGTTCCATGCAGGGCCTGAATCTGCCCTTGCAGCAATTGGCCCAGATGCAGGCCGACTACGTCAAGAATGCCACGGATGTCTGGAACCAGTCGTTGCAGCGGCTGCAGTCCCCCACGCCCGACAAGGTGGCTCCGATTGCCGACCGTCGCTTTGCCAGCAGCGAAAGGCTGAGCAACCCCGCTGCCGCCGTCACGGCCCAGCTGTACCTGTTGAACGCGCGCACGCTGATGCAGATGGCTGAAAGCCTGGAAGGCGACGCCAAGACCAAAGGCCGCATCCGCTTTGCGGTGCAACAGTGGATAGATGCCACCAGCCCGAGCAACTTCCTGGCGCTGAACCCCGATGCGCTGAAGAAAGCCCTCGACACCAAGGGCCAAAGCATCGTGGCTGGCATGCAGCACCTGCTGGAAGACCTGAAGAAGGGCCATGTCTCGCAAACCGACGAAACGGTGTTCGAGGTGGGCAAGAACGTGGCGAGCACTGCCGGCGCCGTGGTGTTCGAAAACGAGCTGTTTCAGCTCATCGAGTACAAGCCGCTCACCGCCAAGGTGCATGAACGGCCGATGCTCTTCGTGCCGCCTTGCATCAACAAGTTCTACATCCTCGACCTGCAGCCTGAAAACTCGGTCATCCGCTACACCGTCGACCAGGGCCATCGCACCTTCGTGGTGAGTTGGCGCAACCCCGATGCATCGATGGCCGACAAGACCTGGGACGACTACATCGAACAGGGCCCGATCGCTGCCATCGACACCGTCCGGGCCATCACGGGCGCTGCCACCATCAACACGCTGGGCTTCTGCGTCGGCGGCACCATCCTGTCCACGGCGCTGGCGGTGCTGGCGGCACGCGGGCAGCAGCCAGCCCATTCGGTGACCCTGCTGACCACGCTGCTGGACTTCGAAAGCAACGGCATCCTGGACATATACATCGACGAAACGATGGTGCAGATGCGCGAGATGACCATCGGTGCACAGGCCCCCGGCGGACCCGGGCTGCTGAAGGGCCAGGACCTGGCCACCACCTTCAGCTTCCTGCGCCCCAACGACCTGGTGTGGAACTACGTGGTGGGCAACTACCTGAAGGGCGAAACACCGCCGCCGTTCGACCTGCTGTACTGGAACGGCGACAGCACCAACCTGCCCGGCCCCATGTATTGCTGGTACCTGCGCCACACTTACCTGCAAAACGACCTGCGCAAGCCGGGGGCGCTGACGGTGTGCGGCGAAAAGGTCGATCTGGGTCGAATCGAAGCGCCGTTCTTCGTCTACGGCTCGCGCGAGGATCACATCGTGCCCTGGGCCTCCGCCTACGCATCGATGCCGCTCATCAAAGGCAAGAAGCAGTTTGTGCTGGGCGCCAGCGGCCACATCGCCGGTGTCATCAATCCGCCTGCCAAGGGCAAGCGCAGCTACTGGACCAACAACAAGGTACCGGCCCAGGCCGACGACTGGATGGCTGGCGCCACCGAGCACCCCGGCAGCTGGTGGACCACCTGGACCGACTGGCTCAAGCCCTTGGGCGGCAAGCTGGTGAACGCGCCCAAGTCACCTGGCAGCGCCAAATACAAGGCCATCGAGCCGGCGCCGGGCCGATACGTCAAGGCCAAGGCCTGAGAACGCAACACAGGGGCAACCTCCGGGCCTGCCACCTATCAGGGCAGACAGGGGTGGTGATGGGCTCGGTACGCGGCTAGAGTTTCCGGACGGCACTGCACGCCAGCAGGTGCGAATTCACTTCAACGACAGACATTCAGGAGCAGACACCATGGCACAGAAAGTGGCTTACGTAACAGGCGGCATGGGTGGCATCGGCACCGCCATCTGCCAGCGCTTGCACAAAGAGGGGCTCAAGGTCATCGCCGGTTGCGGCCCGAGCCGCGACTTCAACAAGTGGCTGGACGAGCAGAAGGCGCTGGGCTACACGTTTCATGCGTCGGTGGGCAACGTGGCCGACTGGCAGAGCACGGTGGATGCTTTCACCAAGGCCGTGGCCGAACATGGCTCCGTCGACGTGTTGGTGAACAACGCCGGCATCACCAAGGACCGCATGTTCCTGAAGATGACGCCCGAAGACTGGAAGACGGTGATCGACACCAACCTGAACAGCATGTTCTACGTCACCAAGCAGGTGGTGCCGGGCATGGTGGAAAAGGGCTGGGGCCGCATCATCCAGATTTCGTCGGTCAACGGCGAAAAGGGCCAGGCCGGCCAGACCAACTACTCCGCCGCCAAGGCCGGCATGCACGGTTTCACGATGGCGCTGGCGCAGGAAATGGCGTCCAAGGGCGTCACCGTCAACACCGTCAGCCCGGGTTACATCGGCACCGAAATGGTCCGTGCCATCAAGCCCGAAGTGCTGGAAAAGATCGTCGCCACGATCCCGGTGAAGCGTCTGGGCACGCCCGACGAGATCGGCTCCATCTGCGCCTGGCTGGCAGGTGACGATTCAGGCTTCACCACCGGCGCCGACTTCAGCTGCAACGGCGGGCTGCACATGGGGTGAGCCGGCGGATGGCTACAGGCGCATCAGCTGCTATTCAATCCGCCCCCCTGAATACGGGGGCACTCTTCGGGCCCACTTACATTTCAGCGCTTGCGGGTCCGTTGGAGGCAGCGTTAGGATCAAACAGCAGGATTGGACGGTGAATTGAATCGCGCGCCATCGGTCGCTGGGGAATTTTAATTTCGGCTAAGCAGGGGAAAAACAATGCGCAAACTGACGGTTCTTTCGACTCTCGTCTTCGGTGCGGTAGCTTCACCCGCCTTCGCGGTTGTGTATTCAACCGATTTTTCGTCCATTGCCAGCCCCAGCGGTGGCACTCTGCAGGGTGACAACAGCATCTTTGGTGTCGGATCGTTTTCCACCGGTACGCCGGCAGCCATCTGGTCCGCGAGCGTGGGCAATTTCGATTACCTGAAAGACGGCAATTCCGGCTACAGATGTGCAGGCAATTCTGGGCACTGCATTGAACTGGGTGGGTCAACCGGCTTCGGCGCTGGCGGCAATACGCCGCCGTCCACCGTCTCATTCTCCCTCAATCTGGCTCCTGGCAGTTACGCGATTTCGTTCGACTACAACCGGCAGTTGCATGGTCCTAGCGGATTTGACTTCACCATTGGCGGCGGCCCGGCAACTATGTTTACGGTTAGCGGGCC
>JBBQMM010000399.1:0-4528 GCA_038328935.1 Burkholderiales bacterium | reverse complement strand
TCGGCATCGTGCCGCAAGACACGGTGCTCTTCAACGACACCGTGCAATACAACATCGCCTATGGCCGCCCCGGCGCCACGCTGGAGGAAGTGCAGGGTGCTGCAAGGGCCGCGCACATCCACGATTTCATCGCCAGCACCCCCAAGGGCTACGACACCATGGTGGGCGAACGCGGCCTGAAGCTGTCAGGCGGCGAAAAGCAGCGCGTGGCCATCGCGCGTACGCTGCTGAAAAACCCGCCGGTGCTGATCTTCGACGAAGCCACGTCGGCGCTGGACAGTGCCAATGAACGTGCCATCCAGGCCGAGCTGCGTGCGGTGTCGCAGGGCAAGACGGCGCTGGTGATTGCCCACCGCCTGAGCACGGTGGTGGACGCGCATGAGATCGTGGTCTTGCAGGGCGGGCGTGTGGTCGAACGTGGGCCGCATGCGGCCTTGCTGGCGCTGGGGGGCGTATACGCCGAGATGTGGCGGCTGCAGCAGAGCGGTGACGAAGGCGCTGTGGTGATCTGACTTGGCCAAGGCAGGCGGCGAAAAAAAAGGGCGCCTTGCGGGCGCCCTTGGTTCGACATCAGGCCTATAGGCCCGAATGCTTGAATCAGCTGATCTGCTTGCGCTTCCGTGCTACCACCGTGCCCACAGCGGCCAAACCGGCAAACAGCATGGCCATGGTTCCGGGCTCAGGCACCGCAGTCACGCTGATGTTGTCCAGGCCGATAAAGTCGGATCCCTGAATTCCAGTAAATGTTATCGGTGTCATGGCGGCAGGTGCCGTGAAGTTGAAGCTAAAAGACGTCCACTGGTTGACTGAAGTGGGTGCAGCTGTCATTGCAAAATTCACCGTCACACCGGCAGTCGACAGTGCAATGACCGGCTGCACGCCGAAGAAGTTCGAAGAGCCCAGATCAAAGGACAGCGTGTATTGCTGACCCATGGTTGTGAACAGGTCCTGTGAGACCGACGAGTAATTTGACGTGATGAACGTGTAAAACGTGAGGTCCAGGAACTTCGTTCCGGAAGGTGTCTTCAGGGGGCCGGGGTACGCGTTATCGATCCAGATGAGCGGCCTGTCCTGGCTGACAGTCCAGTTGGTAATCTTTGTATTGCTCTGGAACCCGCCGAGCTGGGTCACCATCGGGACAAAGGCGACGTCTACATCATCGAAATTACCCAGCTCAAAACTGGGGTTTAGAACGATGTTGGCACTAGCCATCCCAGCCGAAGCCACCAAAGCCGCCACGACCAGCAGCTTGGCCGAAGTATTGAAATTTTTCACAGATTTCCCCTGAAAGAAGTTGAAGAACCGACCAGTTACCGCCAGTCCGTCGTAGTGTGACCTGGCGCACAAAGCTGTCAACGACGGACCCCTGAGATGCGGGGTGGCGCACTGTGCGAAAGATCACGTTGTTACAAATTTGTGTCCGACAGGTCGACGGCGGGCTCGGCGCTTAGGGTCGGGGTCACGACCAAGGTCGTGTTCACCGCTGCCGGGCTGCAGGGGTTCCATCTTCGCGGGCCCAAAAGACAGCGGCCACCGGGTTCCCCCGGTGGCCGCAAATTCAGTGTTCGGCGAGTGTCAGATTCAGCGCTGCACGCGGCGGCGCGAAACCACCGAGCCCAAAGCAGCGACGCCGGCCAGCATCATGGCCCAGGTGCCGGGTTCGGGCACTGCCGTCACTGACAAGGCAACGTTGTCCAGGCCGATGTAGTCGCGGCCGGTGGTGCCCAGCAGGCTGATGGTGGTGGTGGGGTTGGCAGCCGTGAAAGTCATCGAATAGGACTGCCAGTTGTTGGCGCCGAGGGCGGTGGACGTGAAGGTTTCCGTCTTGGTGCCGACATCCACCACCAGCACCGAAGCGGCCACGGCCGACGGCGTGATGTAGGTGGACGAGCTGCCGAGGTCGAACGACAAGGTGTAGGTGGTGCCGGCCACGGTGCTGAAGGTCTGCTCGACGCCGCCAAAAGGAGGGCCGTCCTGGTAGTTGGTCAGGTCGAGGAACTTGCTGCCGTCGTTGGCCGTCAGGCCGAATTGCGCGCCGCCGATCCAGGCGATGTCGTCGCCGATGACCTTCCAGCCATCAATCGCGGTGGAGCCGACGCTAAGCGTAAAGGTTTGCAGCACACCGGGAGCCGTGTTGTTCGCGGAGGCCGTCTCGAAGCTGCCATTGATCAGCGATGCGGCTTGGGCAGAGCCAAAGCTTGCGCACAACGCAACGACAAGGGCAGAACGTTTGAGTACAGTATGGAAGTTAGACATGGTGGCAATTCAGGTGTTGGTGGGATGGTTGAATGATTGGGGTCGCGGGCTGTGCGGTCAACGTGCGCAGCCCCCGCAAGTAGGCGGAAAACAGGCCCTTCATCTGAGTGGCTGAAGGCGCGTTTCGTGGTTTCGTTCACGCCCGCGCAGGCCATCAGCGGCCAGCCCGGCCATCAGCTGTACCAGCCTCTACACCACCCCCTGCACCATCAGCAGCAGACGCGCCTGTGGCTACACTCGCGCCCGTGGAAACCAAGTGGCTCGAAGACTTCGTGAGCCTGGCCGAGACGCGCAGCTTCTCCCGGTCGGCGCAACTGCGGCATGTCACGCAGCCGGCGTTCTCGCGCCGCATCCAGGCCCTGGAGGCCTGGGCCGGGACCGACCTGGTGGACCGCTCGTCTTACCCCACGCGGCTGACCCCGGCGGGTGAGACGCTGCACAACCAGGCGCTGGAAATCCTGGGTTCGTTGCAGGCATCGCGCAACATGATGCGCAGCCACCAGGCGGCAGGGCTGGACATGCTGGACTTCGCGGTGCCGCACACGCTGGCCTTCACGTTTTTTCCGCACTGGCTGATGGATCTGCGCAAGAACTTCGGCAACGTCAAAAGCCGGCTGGCGGCGCTGAACGTGCACGACGCGGTGTTGCGGTTGACTGAAGGTGGCTGCGAACTGCTGATCGCGTACCACCACGCTTCAGAGCCGCTGCAACTGAGCCCGGAACGCTACGAGATGCTCAGCCTGGGCAGCGAGACACTCGCGCCGTATGCGCGCGCCGGTGAGGACGGCCGGCCGCTGTTCAGCCTGCCCGGCCGGCCCGGTGCCAAGGTGCCGTTCCTCAGCTACGCACCGGGTGCCTACATGGCACGCATGGTGGAGGTGATCTTGAAGCAGGCCGGCGAACCGCTGAACCTGGACGCCATCTACGAAACCGACATGGCAGAGGGCCTGAAAGCGATGGCGCTGGAGGGCCATGGCCTGGCCTTTTTGCCGCACAGTTCGGTGCGCAAGGAACTCAAGGCGCGGCGGCTGGTGCCGGCCGCCGCGCCCGGTGAACTGCAATTGACGATGGAGGTGCGCATCTACCGCGAGAGGCCCGAAGTGGCGCGCCACGTCAAACCCGGCGTGCAGGCCTTGTGGGACTTCCTGGGCCGTCAGGGTGAACCCTAGGCCGGCATGCAGCAAATGCATCAGGGCAGGGAAGATCGGCATTGGCAGGGGCGTGTGGTGCCCGGTACATTGCGCGGTTCCGACCTCGTCCACCCTCTTGCACCGTGATTTGCGGCGCGCACCAGGCGGCCGTTGGCCCGCAGATTGCTTTGTAGCCCACAGCGGCGCACCAAGCGTTAACTGTCTTCCACTTTCCTCCTACAGGAGTATTTCGTATGAAGTTTTCTATGGTTGTTGTCGCAGTGCTGGCGCTTTCTGGCATGGGTGTGGCGCAGGCCGACACGCTGTCCAAGATCAAGGAAGCCAAATCCGCCACGATGGGCGTGCGCGAGTCTTCCGGTGCTCTTTCCTACACCCTGGGTGACGGCAAATACGCCGGTTTCCATGTCGAGGTTTGCCAGCGTGTACTGGCTGATGTGCAAAAGCGTCTGGCGCTGCCCACGATGGACATCAAGTACCAGGCGGTGACGTCGCAAAACCGCATCCCGCTGGTGCAAAACGGCACCGTGGACATCGAGTGCGGTTCCACCACCAACAACGCCACGCGCCAGAAGGACGTCTCGTTCGCAGTCACCACCTTCGTTGAAGAAGTGCGCATTGCAGTGAAGGCCAATTCGGGCATCACCAGCATCGCACAGCTGAACGGCAAAAACGTCGCCACCACCACGGGCACCACATCGGTGCAACTGCTGCGCAAGCACGAACGTGGCAACGGTGTGGACTTCAAGGAAGTGTTTGGAAAAGACCACGCCGACAGCTTCTTGCTGCTGGAAACCGGCCGCGCCGACGCTTTTGTGATGGACGGTCAGATTCTGGCCGGCAACATCGCCAAGAGCAAAGCACCCGCCGATTACAGAATCGTGGGCGAAGTGCTGTCGGTGGAACCGATCGCCATCATGGTGCGCAAAGACGACCCGGCATTCAAGAAGGTCGTTGACGACAGCATCACCGCGATGGCGCGTTCAGGCGACCTGGCCAAGCTGTATGACAAGTGGTTCATGCAGCCGATTGCCCCCACCAACACGCGTGTGGGCCTGCCCGCCAGCGACGCCACCAAGGCCGCGTGGGCATCACCGAACGACAAGCCGGTGGAAGAGTACGCG
>JBBQMM010000398.1:0-4541 GCA_038328935.1 Burkholderiales bacterium | reverse complement strand
CACCACCATCGCCTGCACGGCCAAGCGCAGCCGCTCGGCAACCCGAAAGCCCACCGCCGCCGGCGCATCGGGCAGCAGCAGCACGAATTCCTCGCCCCCCAGGCGGGCCAACGGGTCGCCGTTGCGCGCAGCGCCTTGCAGCGTGGTGGCCAGCGCCTTGAGCACCGCATCGCCGCCGTCGTGCCCGTGGCTGTCGTTGACACGCTTGAAGTGGTCGATATCGACCATCACCCACGTCATGCGCGCCGGCGAGCCGGCCGGCCGCTGCGCCAAGGCGGCCAACTGCTGCTCAAGCCCGCGCCGGTTGTGCAGGCCGGTGAGCGGGTCGGTGAGCGCCTCGCCCAGCAGTTGCTGCGTGCGCAGGTGCTCTTCGGTGATGTCGCGGATGACAGCCACGTAGCCGCTGGTCTGGCCGGCGGGCTCGACGACGGGGGTGACGACGCAGTCGCCCCACAGCACGCGCCCGTCGCCATGGCGCCACGGCGCCTGCAGGCGGCACCAGCCCTGCGCCGCCACGGCCGCCCGGATGTGATCGATGCCGGGTGCGGCATCGGGCTGCACGTCCCGGGCCAGCCAGTTCAGCAGCGGCTGGCCGACCACCGCCTCTGCGTTGGCGCCGAGCAGCCGGCCGATCGAGGGGTTCCACTCGGACACCGCACCGGCGGCGTCGAGCATCGCCACGCAGTAGCCTTGAATTTGCTCGAGCACGAGGCCGATGCGCCGGCGCTGGCGCGCGAGTTCGCGCTCTTGCTCGACGGTCTCGCTGATGTCTTCGATCGAGATCATGGTGCAGCGCAGATCGGGCCGGACCACCTGCACCTGCAGGTGCAGCGGCGGTACCGCTTTCACCTGCAGGTGCAGCGGTACCGCTTTCACCTGCAGGTGCAGCGGTTCCCCCGACGGCAGCGACGGGCTGCAGCGGCGCGGCGCCATCACGGCGCCGACCCGGCCCGCCGACTCGCGCCAGGCGTCGGCCAGGCCCTCGCCCAGGGCGTCGAGGATGGCCACGCCATCGGCATGGCCGCTGTCCACGTCCATGTCCTGCAGCAACTGCACGGCCTTGGGGTTGATCATCTCCACCGCGCCGTCGGCCCCCAGGCGCACGATGCCCACGGGCATCAGATAGACGAACTGCAGCAGTTCTTCCACCTCCTGTTCGGCCGGGCGCGCGTCGCGCTTCATGTCCACTGCACCAGCAGCAGCATGCGCTGGCCACCGGCGGGCTTGAGCATGCGCAAGGTCACGGGCACCGGCTGCATGCGCAGTGCAAAGGTGTAGGCGATGGTCTCGTCCAGTGCGGGCAGCAAGTAGCGCTGCGCGACGCGGCGGTTGTTGCTGCAGGGCGCCACGTCGCGAAAGAAGTGCCGCCCAACGACACGCTCGCGCGGCAGACCGGAGTAGCACGACTCGGTGGCGTTGTAGCGCCTTACGATGCCGTCGAGATCCATCTCGACGACCCCGTACGGCAGCTCGTCGAGCTCGGCATCGGCGAGTTCCTGCAGCCGCTGCGCAGCGTCAGCGGCGTTGAATTCGATTTCCATCGTGGTGTTCATGCGGGTACTCCAATAAGTGGCGCCCGCTGCGTGAGCGCGGAGACGCCGGTTTCAAGATGGCTTGCAGGCGTGACCGCCCCCGCGCTGGTTTCAGGCTGGCTTGCAGCGTCCAGCGGTTGCGGGCGGTGCAGCAGGTAGCCCTGCGCAAAGTCGACGCCGAGTTCGCGCAGCCGCGTGAGCACGGCGTCGGTCTCGACGTGCTCGGCCACCGTCTTCACGCCGACTGCGCGCGCCACGTCGACGAAACACTTCACGGCGGCCTGGTCCAGCGGGTCGGTCAGCAGGTGGCGAATGAACTGGCCGTCGATCTTCAAGTAGTTCACCGGCAAGCTCTTCAGGTAGCCAAAGGTCGACGCGCCGGCGCCGAAGTCGTCGAGCGCGACGCGCGCCCCGGTGCTTTGCATGGCGCGGACGAACGCGGCCGCCTCTTCCAGCCGCGCGATGGCCACCGTCTCGGTGATCTCCAGGGTCAGCCTGGCGCACAGCGCGGGGCCTGCCTGTTCAAGCGACTGCAAGACCCAAGTGCGAAAGGTCGGGTCCGCCACGGACTGGCCCGACAGATTCACGCCCACGCGCTGCAGCGGCCCGTCGAAGCGCCTGGTGCACATCCACGCCAGCGTGCGCCGCAGCACCCAGCGGTCGACGCGCGCCATCAGGTGGTAGCGCTCGGCAGCAGGCATGAAAGCTCCGGGCGCGGCCAGTGAACCGTCGTCGGTGCGCATGCGCAGCAGCACTTCGAGCTGCAGCGGCCCGGCGTCCGGCCGCAGCGGTACCACCTGCTGCCCGAACAGCTCGAAACCGTCGTTGTCCAGCGCACGCTGGATGCGCTCGGCCCAGAGCCCGTCGGCGTGCACCGCGCCCGTGTCGCGGCCGTCGCACCAGGCGACGACGCGGTTGCGGCCGGCGTCCTTGGCCGCACAGGCGCAGGCGTCGGCGGCCTGCAGCACCGACTGCAGGTCGGCGAGCCCGCCATCACCCACGGGTGCCACCCCGATGCTGGCGCCGATGCGAAAGCGCTGCTCGCCGTGCGCGAACCTTTCGATTTCCAGGCGCTCGCACAGCGCCTGTCCCTTGCGCTGTGCCGAGACCAGCGGGCAGCCCGGCAGCAGGACCGCGAATTCGTCACCGCCAAAGCGGGCCACGGTGTCTGTCTTGCGCGTCGCTTCGCGCAGGATGCCGGCCACCTGCCGCAGCACCTCGTCGCCCGCGGCGTGCCCACAGCGGTCGTTGACGACCTTGAAGTGGTCCAGATCGATGAACATCAGCGCGCCGCAATCGCCCTTCTCAAGCATGTCTTGCAGCCGATGCTCGAACTCACATCGGTTGGCCAGGCCGGTCAGCGCGTCGTGGCTGGCGCGAAAGCTGACCTCGGCGTCGGCGCGCCGCCTGTCAGAGACGTTGCGCAGCACCAGCACAGCGCCCGACACGCAGTTGCCCGTGCGCAGCGCTGAAGCCACGCCCTCGACCGCGATGACTTGCCCGGCCGCCGTGTGCAGCACCGCATCGGCCGGCAGCACGGCAGACGGGCCGTCGGCTGCGGCCGACAACATCGCCGCGATGCCGCGGCGATCGCTGCTGCTGCGCAGCGAGACTGCACGCCGCAGCGGCCGGCCCTGAAGACGTTGGGCGCAGCGGCCGAGCAGCCGCTCTGCCGCCGGGTTGGCCCATTGAATGGCGCCGGCGGCGTCGGTCGCCAGCACGGCGTCTTCGATCAAACGCAGCGTCGCATCCAGCATCTGGCGCCTGCCCTCCAGCTCGTCCATCGCCAGGCGCAGTTGACGCCCCGCATGGCGGCCCTCCAGCGCGCGCGCCACCGCCTTCGACAGGCTGATCAGCACTTCTCTCTGCGTGGCGCTGAGCTGCCGCGGGCGACGGTCGATCACGCACAACGTGCCGACCTGTTGACCGCCTGACAAACGCACGGGCGCGCCGGCATAGAAGCGGATGGCGGGCGCGCCGGTGACGAGCGGGTTGTCCGCGAAGCGATCATCGGCGGTGGCATCGTTCACCACAAACAATTCGTCGCCCAGAATCGCGTGCGCGCAGAAAGCCTGGTCGCGCGGCGTCTCGGTCGCTTCGGCCAGGCCGTGGTTGGCCTTGAACCACTGGCGGTCTTCGTCAACCAGGCTGACCAGCGAGATCGGCGTGCCGCAGACCGTCGCTGCGGCCTGCACCAGGGCATCGAACTCGGCCTCGGCGGGGGTGTCGAGCACGTCCAGAGCCCGCAGCGCAGACAGGCGCGCGGCTTCGTCAGGGGGCAGGGTTGCGGGTGTCATGGTTTGCGGTCTCCGGGTCGGTCGGCAGCCTGAAGGGACTCGCAGACTTTGTACCTTGTGGGCATTGGTGAGGTCGGGCAGGTCATGACCGCTTGACGGGGGTGCACGCTGGCTCAGCCTGGCTCAGCCGCGTGCGTCGAACTGCAGGATGGCGTCGGCCACGCGGGCCAGCGGCAGCACGTGGTCCACGGCGCCGAGCTTGATGGCTTCCTTGGGCATGCCGAAGACCACGCAGCTCGCTTCGTCCTGTGCGATGGTGCGCGCGCCGCCGTCGTGCAGCTGCTTCATGCCGCGCGCGCCGTCGTCGCCCATGCCCGTGAGCATGATGGCCAGCACGTCGCGCCCGGTGCATTCGGCCACGCTGCGGAACAGCACGTCCACGCTGGGCTTGTGGCGGTTGACGGGCGGGCCGTCCAGCACGACTGCAAAGTACTGGCCCCCGGCCTTGCGCAACTGCAGGTGGCGCCCGCCGGGGGCGATCAGCACCACGCCGCGTTCGAGCCGGTCACCGTCCCGGGCCTCGCGCACGTTGACCGCGCAGATGCCGTTCAGCCGCTGCGCGTACATGGCGGTGAACTTCTCGGGCATGTGCTGCACGATGGCGATGCCCGGGCTGTCGGCCGGCAGCGCGGTGAGGATCGACTCCAGCGCCTGGCAACCGCCGGTCGAGCTGCCGATCACCACCGGCTTGTTCACCGACAGCGCGTGCAGG